>CALZMA010000025.1 GCA_945788445.1 uncultured Bacteroidales bacterium
GACAGAAGCGCAGCTCCCATGGCTTTTGCCCCTTCGGGGCGCGCTTGGAAAACCACCCGCAACCCAGGGCGTTGCCCTGGGCTGGGAGCAGGCCCGCCTTCGGCGAGCCCGGTTGCCCCTTCGGGGCGCAGCCATACGGCCCGGCCAAGCGCTTCCCATCGAGGCACCCCTGCCCATCGGCGCGCGTCCCAAAAGGGATTGCAAGCTCCCCGACTGGCACGGTTCTTGGATGACCAGCGTTCAAGGCAAAACCCCGAAGGGGTTGCAAGCTCCCAGCCCGGGGTAGAGCGGCCGAAGGACGCGTCACCCCGGGTAGGCAGAAGCGCGGCAGACACGCCCCCAAAGGGGGCAAAAGCAGTGACAGAAGCGCAGCTCCCATGGCTTTTGCCCCTTCGGGGCGCGCTTGGAAAACCACCCGCAACCCAGGGCGTTGCCCTGGGCTGGGAGCAGGCCCGCCTTCGGCGAGCCCGGTTGCCCCTTCGGGGCGCAGCCATACGGCCCGGCCAAGCGCTTCCCATCGAGGCACCCCTGCCCATCGGCGCGCGTCCCCGGTTTACCCCAAGACCCCTCCATTCAGAAACAATAAAACACAAACCATAAATGGCAACAGAAGACAAATTTATCGTAGCTATCGAGCTCGGCTCGTCAAAGGTGACCGGCATCGCCGGCCGCAAGCAGCCCGACGGTGTCACCCAGATTCTTGCCTTCGCACAAGAGCCTTCCACCACATTCATCCGCAAGGGACGCATCAACAACGTGAACAAGATGACCCAGTGCATCCTCAACATGAAGGAAAAGCTGGAGCAGCAGTTGCAGAAGAGCGTGAGCCGCGTGTATGTGGGCATCGGAGGCATGGGCATGCACACCGTGGCCAACACCGTTGTGAAGCATTTCGACTCCAAGGTGGAAATCACCCAGGAAATGGTCGATGCCATGTGCGACGAAAACCGCAACACCGCCAGCCCCGACCGTGACATCCTCGAATCCGTGCCCCAGGAATACCGCCTCGGCACGCAGGTGCAGACCGACCCCGTCGGCATCCTCTCCGACGGCATCGAGGGACACTTCCTCAACATCGTGGCCAACCAGTCGGTGCGCGAGGAAATCCGCAACTGCTTCCGCACGGCCGGCGTGGCCATTGCCGACCTCCCCATCACGGTGCAGGCCCTCGCCGATGCCATGCTCACCGAACCCGAAAAGCGTTCGGGCTGCGTGTTCGTCGACATGGGTGCCGAAACCACCTCGGTGGCTGTCTACAAGAACAACCTTCTGCGCCACCTCGCCGTCATCCCCCTCGGCGGCGCCAACGTGAACCGCGACATCATGTCGCTCCAGATCGAAGACGACGAGGCCGAAGAGCTGAAGCTGAAATACGCCTCGGCCATCGCCGACAACTCCGGCGAAAAGCGCAAGCCCATCGTGCTGCGCGACGGACGCCACATCGACTTCGACGAGTTCAGCGGCCTCGTGGAGGCCCGCATGGAGGAAATCATCCTCAACATCAAGAACCAGATTGCCCTCTCGAAATACGACAAGGGCCAGCTCATCGGCGGCCTCGTCATCACGGGCGGCGCCTCGCACCTGAAGGACATCGACAAGGCATTCGTGCGCGACACCCAGTTTGAGAAAATCCGTTTCGTCCGCAACATCCGCATCCCCCTGCGCGCCGGCGAGTTCGGCGAGTTCAACGCCGACGGCGACTGCAATTCCGCCATCGCCCTCCTCGACAAGGGCGAGATGAACTGCTGCGGCGGTTCACTGGGCCAGCCCACTCTCTTCGAAGAGCACAAGGAGCCCGAACAGCCCGTGCTCACCCCCGAGGAGCAGGCCGAGGAAGAAAAGCGCAAGGCCGAAGCCGAAGCGCTCCGCCTGAAGCAGGAGGCCGAAGCCAAGGCTGCCGCCGAAGCCGCAGAGCGCCAGCGACTCAAGGAAGAAGAGGAGCGACGCCGCAAGGAACGCCTCCGCTCGGGATGGAAGAAAGTGAGCAACTTCTTCTCCAAACTCGTGAGCGAAAAGGACGAATAGGCAGCCACCGCCCGACCCGGCGGGCCACAGACTGCGAGCAAGTAGAACAAAACGCAAGGTAACTCAAATGGAAGTCAACAACGAACCCCTCATAGATTTAGGTACGCCCACCACAACGCCCTCCATCATCAAGGTCATCGGCGTGGGCGGTGGCGGCGGCAACGCCGTGAACCACATGTACCGCGAAGGCATCCACGACGTGAACTTCGTCGTGTGCAACACCGACAGCAAGGCCCTCTCCGACAGCCCCGTGCCCGCACGCCTCCAGCTCGGCCACGAAGGCCTCGGTGCCGGCAACCGCCCCGAGCGCGCCAGCCAGGCCGCCGAGGAGAGCGTGGAGCAGATCAAGGCCATGCTCAACGACGGCACCAAGATGGTGTTCATCACCGCAGGTATGGGCGGCGGTACGGGTACGGGTGCAGCCCCCGTCATTGCCCGCGAGGCCAAGGGCATGGGCATCCTGACCGTCGGCATCGTCACCATCCCCTTCCGCTTCGAAGGCAACAAGAAAATCGACCAGGCCCTCGACGGCGTGGAAGAAATATCGAAACACGTGGATGCGCTCCTCGTGATCAACAACGAGCGTCTCCGTGAAATCTACCCCGAACTCAACGTGCTCTCCGCCTTCGAGATGGCCGACAACACGCTCAGCGTGGCCGCCCGCTCCATCGCGGAAATCATCACGATGCACGGCATCATCAACCTCGACTTCCGCGACGTCTGCACCGTGCTCAAGGACGGTGGCGTGGCCATCATGTCGACCGGCTTCGGCGAAGGCGAAAACCGCGTGAGCAAGGCCATCGAGGCCGCCCTCCACTCGCCGCTGCTCAACAACAACGACATCTTCAACTCCAAGAAGGTGCTCCTCTCCATCTCCTTCTGCGCCGAAAAGGAAGGCGACACCCTCATGATGGAAGAGATGAACGAGGTACACGACTTCATGTCGAAGTTCCACGACGACGTGGAGACCAAGTGGGGCCTCTCGACCGACCCCACGCTCGGCAAGCAGGTGAAAATCACCATCCTCGCCACGGGCTTCGGCATCAGCAACGTGCCCGGCATCAAGAGCAAGCTCGACGCCGAGGAAGAGTCGCGCCGCCAGAAGGAAGTGGAGAAGCAGGAAGAAAACGAAGAACGCCGCGAAGGCTTCTACGGCGGCGACAACAAGGGCACGCTCCGCAAGCGCCCCAAGTTCTTCCTCTTCGGCCTCGACGACCTCGACAACGAAGAAATCATCTCCATGGTCGAACTCACCCCGACCTACAAGCGCTCGAAGGAAGTGCTCTCCGACATCAAGGCCAAAGCCTACGGCAACATTGCCATCGAGCCCGAAAGCGCCATCGGACAGGCCGCCACGGCCGGTTCGGTCATCTCGTTCTAAACCGCGCGCACACCAACCCGCGCCGCAGACCACAAGGGAGGGCAGGAAGTCGCACCACGGTGACGGCCCCGCCCTCCCGCTTTTCCCCTTCACCCCCAACAGCTACCCTCCCAAACCCACATTCACTGCACCCCTATGACAGACCAACTCATCGAACTCCATGTGCCCCAGACACCCCATCTCATCAAGGTGATTGGTGTGGGCGGCGGTGGCGGCAACGCTGTGGCACAGATGTATCGCGACGACATCCCCGAGGTGCGCTACCTCGTGGTCAATTCCGACAGTAAGGCACTGGAGGACAACATCGTGCCCGAGCACCTCCAGCTCGGCCCGGGCCTGGGTGCCGGAGGCCGGCCCGAGAAGGGACGCGAACTGGCCGAGGACAGCGTGGAGGAAATCCGCCGGGCGCTCGACGCCGACACCCACATGGTCTTCATCACGGCGGGTATGGGCGGCGGCACGGGCACCGGGGCCTCGCCCGTCATTGCCCGCGAAGCACGCGCCAAGGGCATCCTCACCGTGGGCATCGTCACCATCCCCTTCCTCTTCGAGCGCGAACGCCAAATCGACAAGGCGCTCGACGGACTCGACGCACTCGCCAAGGAGGTCGACGCCCTGCTCGTCATCAACAACCAGCGACTCATCGACATCTACCCCGAACTCTCCGTCATCAACGGGTTCCGCATCGCCGACCAGACGCTCTCGACCGCGGTGCGCTCCATCACGGAAATCATCTCCATGCACGGCCGCGTGAACCTCGACTTCGAGGACGTGAAGACCGTGCTCACGCAGGGAGGCGTGGCGGTGATGTCGACGGGCTATGCCGAAGGCGACGGACGTGTGGGACGCGCCATCGAGCAGGCCCTCAGGTCGCCGCTCCTGAACAACAACGACGTCTACAGTGCCGACCGCATCCTCATCGCCGTGACCATGAGCCGCGACGAGCAACAGATGCTCACCATGCGCGAAATGAACGAAATCACGTCCTTCATGGAGCGCTTCAACCCCGACATCGTCACGAAGTGGGGCCTGGCCCAGGACGACTCGCTCGGCGACAAGGTGAAGGTAACCATCCTTGCCTCGGGCTTCGGCCTCTATGCCAAGAAACGGCCCAAGCCCGGCAAGGAGGAGGTCTACGTGAGCACGCCCGAACAGGACGATCGCCGCAACCGCTACTACGCCGACCCGCACCGGAAGCAGCGCACCCGTCCCCTCGTCTTCCTCTTCGGCGAGGAGGACCTCTGCAATCCCGAGGTGCTCCGCCTTGTGGAGGACGTGCCCACCCGCCTGCGCACCCGCTCGCAGCTCCTGGACATCCAGCAGCACGCCGGACACCGGTAGGACGGCCGCGCCACGGGTCATCCCCCAAATAATCCGATACACTCCTATTTATATTATATACGCCCAAAACTATCTCCGATATGACACTCTTTGAACAAGTTAGCAAGGATATCGTAGTCGCCATGAAGGCCAAGGACAAGGTGCGCCTCCAGGCCCTGCGCAACATCAAGAAATATTTCATTGAGGCCAAGACTGCCCCCGGTGCCAACGACACGCTCGAGGACGCTGCCGCCCTCAAGATTCTGGCCAAGCTCGCCAAGCAGGGCCGCGACACCGCCGCCCTCTACACCGAGCAGGGCCGCCCCGACCTCGCCGAGGAGGAAATGGCCCAGGCACAGGTGGTGGAGGAATATCTCCCCAAGGCACTCAGCGCCGAGGAACTCGAGGCTGAGGTGAAGGCCATCATCGCAGAGACCGGGGCCTCCTCGCCCAAGGACATGGGCAAGGTGATGGGCGTGGCCACCAAGAAACTGGCCGGCCGCGCCGACGGCAAGGCCATCTCTGCCCTCGTGAAGCAACTCCTGGCGTAGCAGCGCCTCACACCTCCACCCCTCCAACTGACTATCCAAAGCGAAATGCAAGACTTTGAACTCATTGCCAAAACCTTCCAGGGTCTGGAAGAAGTGTTGGCGCAGGAACTCATCGAACTCGGTGCGGACAACGTGCAGATTGGCCGCCGCATGGTCTCCTTCACGGGCGACAAGGCCATGATGTACAGGGCCAACTTCTGTCTGCGAACGGCCGTGCGCATCCTCAAACCCATCAAACACTTCCGCGCAAAGGATGCCGACGATGTCTACAAGGCCGTGCGCAGCGTGGACTGGAGCAACTACCTCGACGTGAACAACACGTTCGCCGTAGACTCCGTCATCTATTCGCCCGAATTCCGCCACTCGAAATTCGTGGCCTACAAGGTGAAGGATGCCATCGTCGACTATTTCCGCGACAACACGGGCGAACGCCCCAACATCCGCATCACCAATCCCGACGTGAAGCTCAACATCCACATCGCCGACGAAGACTGCACGCTCTCCCTCGACAGCTCGGGCGAAAGCCTCCACCTGCGCGGCTACCGCGTGGCTTCGGTCGAAGCGCCCATCAACGAGGTGCTCGCCGCGGGCCTCATCAAGCTCACGGGCTGGCAGGCCGACTGCGACTTCGTCGACCCCTTCTGCGGTTCGGGCACCTTCCTGGTCGAAGCCGCCCTCATGGCCCGCAACATCTACCCGGGCGTGTTCCGCAAGGAGTTTGGCTTTGAAAAATGGAAGGACTTCGACGCCGAACTCCTCCAGCACATCTACGACGACGACTCGCAGGAACGCACCTTCGAACACCACATCTACGGCTACGACCTCAACGTCCACGCCGTGGAGGCCGCCACGCGCAACGCCCGCAGTGCCGGCGTGGCAGACATCGTGACGGTGCAGCAGCAGGACTTCCGCAAGTTCACCAAACCCGAAGAGAAGACCCTCCTCGTGACCAACCCGCCCTACGGCGAACGTCTCACGCCGCCCGACCTCCTCAGCCTCTACCAGACCATCGGCAAGGTGCTCAAGCATGAGTTCACGGGTGGCGAGGCGTGGATCATTTCCTCGAAGGAAGAACTCTTCGAGAACATCGGCCTGCGCGCCAGCCTGAAGACCCAGATTTTCAACGGCAAAATCGACTGCGACTTCCGCAAGTACCAGCTCTTCGAGGGCAAGCTCGGCAAGTTCCGCGCCGAAGGCGGCAAGGTGAAGACCGACGAGGAACGCCGCCTCATGAGCGACCAGAGCCGCTTCCGCTCGCGCCGCGACGATTTCAAGCAGCGCTTCGGCGAGGAAGAAGAAAAGGAACACGGCCGCTACGAGGACGACCTCGACCCCGAATACCTCCTGCTGCGCAGAAAGCACCGCGAGTTCCAGGACAGCCGCTTCGCCCCGCGCACACCCCGCCCCGCCGGAAAGCGTCCCGAAGGCCGGCCCGGCGCCGTACCCCGCAAGGGCGGACCCCGCCGCGAGGGCAACGACCGCTGGGGAGGCAACCGCGGCGGCATGAAGAAGGACGGCTTCAAGCGCGACGGCTTCCGCAAGGGAGGGCCGCGCCGCCCCCGCCGCGACAACGAGTAGTCTGAACGTACAATACCTAAATGCTAACAGAATGAAACTGAATAAACTGTGGAGCGTAGCCGTGGCACTGCTCCTCGCATTCCCCGCTATGGCACAGCAAACGAAGCAATTCACCCTCGACGAACTGATGTGGGGCGGTTCCAGCTATTGGCAGCTGCAACCCAAGAACCTCTACGCCAACTTCTGGGGCGACCGCCTCGTGGAACTCGACGTGGAGGAAGTCAAGGCCCTCACCGACGAGAAAGGAAAGAAGGTGAAGCAGCCCCAAGTGCTCTTCACCCTCGACGAAGTCAATGCCGCGCTCGACACGGCGAAGTGGGGCAAGTGCTACAGCCTCATGACGCAGTCCTTCCCCTCGGGCAAGGAAACGCAATGCGTGCTCACCACGCCCGAAGCCCGCTTCCTCTATGACTGGAAGACGAAGAAAGTGGTCTGGACCCAGGCCCAGCCCAAGGGCACGCAGGCCCTGAAGGCCGCAAGCGCCACCCGCCACCTGGCCTACGTGAAGGACTGGAACCTCTTCGTGCAGCGCGCCGACGGCAAGACCCTCCAGGTATCGACCGACGGCACCCGCGAACTCCAGTACGGCCTGAGCGTACACCGCGACGAGTTCGGCATCCACGAAGGCCTCTTCTGGAGCCCCAAGGGCAACCTCCTCGCCTTCTACCGCATGGACCAGACGATGGTCTCCGACTTCCCCCTGGTCGACATTGACCACCGCGTGGCCCAGCTCGCCCCCGAGAAATACCCCATGGCGGGCATGGCAAGCCACAAGGTGACCGTAGGCATCTACAACCCCGCCACCGAGCAGACCGTCTACCTCCAGGCCGGCGACCCCACCGACCGCTATTTCACCAACATTGCCTGGAGTCCCGACGAGCGCACGGTCTACATGATCGAGCTGCCCCGCACGCAGGACAAGGCCGAACTCGTGGCCTACGATGCCGCCACGGGCCAGCGCAAGGCGGTGCTCTACACCGAAACCAACGCCCGCTATGTGGAACCGATGAACCCCATCCGGTTCCTCCCCTGGGACGACACCAAGTTCCTCTACCAGACCCGCCGCGACGGCTACAACCACCTCTACCTCTTCGACACCACGGGCCGCGAGCTGAAGCAGCTCACCCAAGGCCAGTTTGAGGTGCTCGAAGTGCTCGGTTTCAACACCAAGACCAAGAGCGTGATTGTCCAGAGCAACGAAGCCTCTCCCATCCGCTACAACCACTACAGCGTGAGCGTGGAGACGGGCAAGCGCACCCTGCTCGACAACGGCCGCGGCGTACACTACGCCAAGCTGAGCGAGAGCGGCGCCTTCCTCCTCGACCGCTGGTCCGCCCCCGACACCTATCGCCGCGTGGACCTCGTGGCCACCGTGAAGCCCTCGCAGCTCCAGCTCCACACGATGGAGAATCCCTACACGGGCAACGGCGTGCCTCCCGTGGAGAGCGGCACCCTCAAGGCCGCCGACGGACGCACCGACCTCTACTACCGCCTCGTGAAGCCCGCCAACTTCGACCCCGCGAAGAAATATCCCGCCGTGGTCTATGTCTACGGCGGACCGCACGCCCACAACGTGGACGAGTCGTGGAACTACCTGTCCCGCCCCTGGGAAACCTACATGGCGCAGCTGGGCTACGTCATCTTCGTGTTGGACAACCGGGGCTCTGAAAACCGCGGCTTCGAGTTTGAAAGCGTCACCCACCGCCACCTCGGCGACAACGAGATGGCCGACCAGATGGAGGGCGTGAAGTACCTCCGGAGCCTGCCCTTCGTCGATGCCGACCGCCTCGGCGTCCACGGCTGGTCGTTCGGCGGCTTCATGACCACGAACCTCATGTGCTCCTACCCCGAGACGTTCAAGGTAGGCGTGGCCGGCGGCCCCGTGATTGACTGGAAGTACTACGAGGTGATGTACGGCGAGCGCTACATGGACACCCCCGAGGAGAACCCCGAGGGCTACGCCTCCAGCAGCCTGCTCCCGAAGGCCAAGAACCTGAAGGGCCGCCTGCAGATCATCGTGGGCTACAACGACCCCACCTGTGTGCTCCAGCACAGCCTGGCTTTCCTCCGCGCCTGCGAGGATGCCGACACCCAACCCGACTATTTCGTCTATCCCGGACAGGGACACAACATGATGGGCAAGGACATGGTACACCTCCACGAACGCATCACGCGTTACTTCGAGGATTTCCTCAAGTAGGAGCGCCGAGCCTATCTTTTCTACCGGCATGAAAGTAAACATTGAAGCCTCGTGGGGTGCACGGCTGCAGGAGCAGTTCGATGCACCCTACTTTCAGACCCTCACCGAGTTTGTCAGGGAAGAATACGCCAAGGGCCCTTGCTATCCGCCGGGGCGGGAGATTTTCAACGCCTTCAACCTCTGTCCCTTCGACAAGGTGAAGGTGGTCATCATCGGGCAGGACCCCTACCACGGGCCGGGACAGGCCGAGGGGCTCTGCTTCAGCGTGAAGGAAGGCGTGAAGATGCCTCCTTC
>CALZMA010000026.1 GCA_945788445.1 uncultured Bacteroidales bacterium
CCCCGTGCACGCAGCCAGCAGGGCGCGGAAGCGGCGCCGGCCCTCCAGCAGGCTCAGCAGGCGGGCGCGCAGCACGGCACAGCTGAAAGGCTTCGCCACGTAAGCGTCGGCACCTCCCTCGTAGCCCGCCACACGTTCGGCATCGAGCGCGCAGGCCGTGAGCATCACCACCGGCGTGCAGCCGACTTCGGCATCCGCACGGATGGCTTTCAGACAGGAGAGGCCGTCCATCACGGGCATCATCATGTCGCACACGACAATGTCGGGGCGTTCGGACTGCGTGGCCTTCAGGCCCTCGGCGCCGTCGGCTGCGGTCGTCACCCGGAAGTCCCTTGCCAGCATGGTGCGGAGGTAGTTGCGGATGTCCTCGTTGTCGTCGATGACCAGAAGGAGCGGTTTCTTTGCCTCCTCGGGGGCCGACTGCGAAGCCTCCGTCCCGGAAGGCATGATTTCCAGCGGATTGATGTGCATGGCCCCCGTGCCCGCCGAATGTTCCAGTCCGTCCGCCGGGGCCGGCTGTTCGTAGAGCGTGGCCACGAAGGTGGTGCCGCAGCCCGGCCCGTCGCTCTCCGCGCGGACCGTGCCGCCGTGGAGGCGGGCAAAGCCCTGGGCCACGGTCAGTCCGATGCCCGAGCCTCCGTTGAGGTCGTCGCACTGGTAGAAACGGTCGAAGACGTGGGCGGCCTCTTCGGGACTCATGCCCCGTCCCGAGTCGCTGAGGCGCAGCGTGAGCAGGCGGCCGCTGCTGTCGGTCTCCGTCGAGGCAGAGAGGCCGATGTGTCCGCCGCGGGGCGTGAACTTGAAGGCGTTGCTGAGGAGGTTGAAACAGATGCGCTCGAGCTTCTCTTCGTCGAGCCAGAGCGTTTCTTCGGGCAGGGTCAGGTGCGAAAAGTCCGTCTGGAGCGCGATGTCGTGGGCCTTCGCCATGGGGAGGAAGCCCGAAGTCCACTCCCCGAGCTTTTCGCGGAGCGGCACGCGGCTCAGGTGGAGCGCCATCTGCCCCGACTCCATGCGGCGCACGTCGAGAATTTGCGAAACAAGGCGCTGCATCACCGCCACGTTGCGGCGGGCGATGGCCAGCAGGGCGTGGTCCTCGCTTTCGGACGGGGCCTTTTCAAAGAGCTGTTCGAGCGGCCCGGCGATGAGGGTGAGCGGCGTGCGGAAGTCGTGCGAAACGTTGGTGAAGAAGTTCAGTTTCGACTGCGCCATCTCCTCCACCTGCCGCGACATTTCCGCGAGTTCGTCGCGCTGCTTCTCGAGCAGCCGGTTCTGCTTCTCGAGGCGTTCGCTCCATTTCGCTTTGAGCCAGAAGGCACGGAGCGCCACGGCGAAGAGCAGCATGACCAGGAGCGCCGCCCCCACGGCAAGGCCGAGCAGGAGCTGCTGCGTGCGGTATTCCGTGAGGGTCGAGTTCAGCACAGAGCCGAGGTCGGCGATGCGTTCCTCGCGTTCGGCCATCTGGCGTCCCTGCTGGCGGAAGATGTTCACGTTGTCCTTCGTCACGAGTGCCGTGGTGAACGACTGCGAGCGCTCGAAGGGTTTCCTGTCGAGGATACGCAGCGCCACGTCCATCACGCGGTCGCCCGCCGTGGGGTAGATGAGCGAAGCCTGCAGCCGGCCCTCCTCCACGAGGTTCAGCCCCAGCCCCTTGCCGTCGAGGGCATCCACGCCGATGATGGCCGGGTGGAGGCCATGGGCAGCCATCACCTGCTCCACGGCAGCCGCCATGGGGTCGTTGTGGGCGAAGACGAAGTCGGGGCGTTGGCCTTGGTCGAGCAGTCGTTTCGTCTGTGCTGCCGCCGTCTCGGCCTTCCAGCCCCCGTCGGCAGCGGGGAGCAGGCGGAACTGCGCGTGGCGCTTCATTTCCTCGGCAAAGCCTTGGGCGCGTTCCCTGGCCGGCGTGCTTCCGCCCAGTCCTGTCACCTGCCAGACGGTGCCGCCCTCGGGGTGTGTGGCCGCAAAGTAGGCCGCCGCCTCGCGCCCCATCTTCAGGTTGTCGCCGCCGAGGTAGGCGGTGAAGTGGGGCGTGCGTACCTGCCGGTCCACCACGACCACGGGGATGCCCGCCTTCTCGGCCCTTTCCACGGCCGCGCAGACGGTGTCGGCCTCGTTGGGCGCGACGATGATGAGGTCCACGCGTTCGCTGATGAAGCTGTCGATTTGGGCCACCTGGCGGGTGCTGTTGTCCGCGGCGTGGCGGAAGTGGAGCACCACGTCGTGTCGCGTGGCCGCCACCGTTTTCATTTCGCGGTTCATCTGTTCGCGCCAGGCATCGTCGCTGCACTGCGCCACGCCGATGTGGAGCTGCTCGCTGTCCTTGCGGCATCCCGCGAGGAGCAGCAGGGCCATCATGCCCACGACCGCCAGCCATGTTTGGGGAGGAATATGGGGAATGTGGATTTTCATGAGGAGAAGGTCGATTTAAGGTTTTTCGGGGACAAATATAATAAAAGCGTGACTACGCACGAAAGCAAAGGAGCAAGGATTTGCACGTTTCTTTAAGAGTTGCTGCCTATACATTCTATAAAATTTGTGAGCCAACCTTCAGTGCCCCAAAGAGAGAAATGTCCCCCGCAGTTTCCCCAAGCCCTCCTTTCCCTGTAACATTTGTTGCAAAGGCTGTAACATTTGTTTCATTGCATCATTTCTGCAAGAGTTTGAGACGTTTTTTACAATCCTCCCCTTGGTCGCTCCCTACTTTTGCACCGTCGAAAGCAGCCAAGCGGACTTGCTTCCGAAGCAACGAAACAAACAATTTTCACCCATATCCATAAATCTGATTACGCATGAAAAATCGGACAACCCTCCAGGCCTTGTGCCTCCACGCGCTTCCCTTCGTGGCAGTTGCCAACCTGGCCCTCCCCGCCACGGCCCAAAGCGAACAGACCGACTCGCTCCGCACGCGTTCCAAAGAAGAAAGCGGCCGAAACGTGATGCTCAACGCCGCGAGCGCCAACGGACCGCGCGAAATCTCCATCGGACTTCCCGGCGGCGACGTGAACGTGCTCGAGAACGGTCTCCCCGTAGTCTACAACAACAATCCGCACAACATCAACACCCACTGGCGCGGCGACGGCAGCCTCGCTCACACCGGACTCCTCAAGATTTCCGAAACGGCCATCACCACGGGCAACATCGGCTATGCCGTGAACTCCTTCGACCAGCTCGGCACCGGTGCCACACGCCCCTTCGGAGGACAAGTGAACTACAACACCAACCACTTCGGCAAGCAGCAGTTCGACCTCAACGTGAACGGTGCCCTCGGCAAGGGGTGGTTCTACAGCGGCAGCACGTACCAGAATTTCGACCCCGGCACGTTCAAACTCCGCTTTGCACAGTACCAGGACCGCACGGAGATTTATAAATTTGCCCTCACGAAGGAATACGCCTCGGGCCGCGGACGCTTCTCGGCCGTCTATCACTACAGCAACAGCCACTGGCTCTCCAACGCCACCACGGGCGCGCCCTTCATCTACGTGGGCGACGGTTCGGTGAGGGAAATCCCCGGTTTCTCACTCGGCACCACCTCCTACCTGCCGGGCGAGTCGTCCATCCTCTACATGGACATGCGCGACGGCAAGGTGAAGGAAACCAGCCTCTACGACGCCACGGCCAGCCGCGGCAACCAGCTGACCCTGCTCAACACCCTGCGGTTCGGCAATGGCTTCGAGTGGAACACCCGCATGAAGTACGACCACGCCCTGGGCTCCTACCTCTACCAGACCCCCATGGCCATGTCGGAAGTGGACGCTTCGGCCGGCTACAGCCTGAAGGCCGCCGACGGCACGCTCACGCCCTACGCCGGCCACGTGCAGAGCCGCATGTCCTGCTTCAACCGGGGCAAGATCGACGAGTTCTTCGTCACTTCCGAACTCCAGCAGAAGCGCCCGGGCATGACGTGGCGCGTGGGCCTGAACCAGTGGCACTACAAGGTCGACTACGCTTCCTGCACCACCATGTACGACCACACCGTCGAGGCCAACCCGCAGTTCCTCTACGGCACGCCGAACGCGAAGACGAACTACTACGGCTCGACGCCCTACTACAATTTCAACCAGAACGCCTCGGAGTACTACAAGGGCGACGAGAACAAGCTCGCCCTCTACGCTACCCACGACTGGGACTTTGCCCCGAAGTGGAACGCCTACTACGGCGCACGCCTCGAATGGCAGCACACACAGGGCGAAAACGCCGCCGTGCGGAATGCACAGGGCAAGTATGTGGGTCGCTTCGCCAACTACCACCTCGGTGCCACCGCGCCCGACGGCACGCTCATCGCCCCCACGCCCTACAAGTACGACTGGCTGAACGTGGCCTTCACCGCCGCACTCACCTATAAGGTAAACGACAAGTTCGGCTTCACCGGCGACTTCACCTACAACACCCAGCGCCCGAAGATGAACGATTTCTCGCCGGCAGAAATGCCCAACACGGGACGCATCTCCATTCCCCTCGGCCGCATCGGCGTCTACTACAACAACGACTGGCTCAGCCTCACTTCGCTCGTGTCGTACATCGGCAAGACGAACAACAACTCTACGCTCAACCTCATCAACCCCAACGACCCCCACGACGTGAAGGCTTCGGCGCTCACCTACGACATCGAGACCATCGGCTGGACCACCGACGCACAGGTGAAACCCTTCAAGGGCTTCGACTTCCATTTCCTCTTCACCTACCAGCAGCCCAAGTACAAGAAGTACGAAACCAGCGTGACCTTCAGCGACGGCACCGTGAGCTCCATCAACGCCACAGGCAACATGGTGACGGAAATCCCCAAGGTGCTCATCGAGCTCGACCCCTCCTACACCTTCCTCGACGACGCCGTGCGCCTCTGGGCTTCGTTCCGCTACTTCTCCAAGACCTACGCCAACATCAAGAACGCCTATTACTTCAACGGCCGCTGGGAAACCTTCGGCGGTGTGGAGTGGAAGGCCGCCAAGGGCCTCACGCTCGGTGCCACGGTCATCAACTTCCTGAACCAGACGGGGGCCAAGGGCAGCATTGCCGGTGCAGAGCTGGTGGACAAGGCCGATGCCGCACAGTACAGCGGTGCCTGGATGTCGGGCAGCTACATCCGTCCGTTCACCGTGGAACTTTCGGCTAAACTCACCTTCTAAGGACGGACCGGGGCACCGGGCTTCCGGAGTGCCCCCTCCCTCCTCCTTTCCCCAAATAACATTCATTCGACAAACAGCTTCATTCTTCTATCATGAAACGCAACATTCTTTCTCCGTCTCTCCTCCTCGCTGCCGCCGCAGCCGGCCTCGCAGCCTGCAACAACACGGGCGATGCCATCTCCTTCGCCCACCAGGGCGACACCCTCACCGTGGCCCACATGGCAGCCCAGACCAAGTATGTCATTCTCCCCATCCAGGAAGACCGGCCCGAGGCCCAGGTGATGCTCGGCGACGTGCCGATGGACGTGCGCCTCGCTGTGGACAAGGTAGACTATACCGTACCCTTCCCCCTCCGCGGCGGTGCAGACTCGCTCGTGGTGCGCGGCCTCGCAGCGAACGCCCTGGCCTGGCAGGAAATGGCCCTCGCCGACACCTTCGACGTGACGAACCGCGAAACCTTCCGCCCGCTCTACCACCACACGCCTTCCTACGGCTGGATGAACGATGCCAACGGCCTGGTGTATAAGGACGGCGAGTATCACCTCTATTTCCAGTACAATCCCTATGGCTCTGTCTGGGGCAACATGCACTGGGGCCACTCCGTGAGCCGCGACCTCGTCCACTGGCAGCACCTTCCCGCGGCCATCGAGCGCGACACGATGGGCCACATCTTCAGCGGTTCCTGCGTGGTGGACCATGAAGGTTCGGCCGGCTTCGGCAAGGACCGCATCGTGGCCTTCTACACGTCACACATCTCCACTACGCCCGGCCACCAGCGCCAGCAGCAGTGCATGGCCTACAGCACCGACAACGGACGCACCTTCACGAAGTACGAGGGCAACCCCATTGTCACGCCTTTCGACGGTCTGGAAAACTTCCGCGACCCGAAGGTGTTCTGGTATGCCCCCGAGAAGAAATGGGTGATGATTGTCAGTGCCGACAAGAACATGCGCTTCTACGAGAGCCGCGACCTGAAGCAGTGGACCTACCTCAGCGAATGGGGCGAGGGCTACGGACCGCAGCCCAACCAGTTTGAATGCCCCGACTTCGTGCAGCTTCCCGTCGACGGCGACGAGTCGAAGCAGAAGTGGGTGATGATCGTGAACATCAACCCCGGTTTCGCCTACGGCGGCAGCGGCACGATGTACTTCACGGGCGACTTCGACGGCAAGCGCTTCACGCCCGACACCGCTCCCGAAGTGACGAAATGGCTCGACTGGGGCAAGGACCACTACGCTACCGTCTGCTATTCCAACACCCCGGGCCGCACCATCGCCATGCCCTGGATGAGCAACTGGCAGTATGCCAACCTCACGCCCTCCAAGGGCCAGTTCCGCTCGGCCAATGCGTTGCCCCGCGAGCTGAAGCTCTTCACGGGCCGCGACGGCGGGCTCTACCTCAGCGCCGCCCCCGTGGATGAACTCGCGAAGTTGCGCGGCAAGGCCACGGAAATCGGGGCCTTCGCCCTCGGCGAGAAGAAGGTGGAGAAGGTGAGCGAAAACGGCGCGTTCGAACTCGTGTTCACGCTCACCCCGGCTGCCAAGGGACGCAGCGGCGTGGAAATCCTGAACGACAAGGGCGAAAAGACGCTGGTCTACTTCGATGCCGAGAACCAGCGCGTGGTCATGGACCGCACGGAGGCAGGCATCTCCGACTTCGCCGACAAGACGGAACCGCACCACCTCGAGACGGAAGCCTCGCGTAAGCAGACCGTGGAACGTACGCTCAACTACAAGAACGACTTTGCCCTCGCCACCTACGCCCCCGTGGAGGCGTTTGCCGAGGCCCACGAGATGCGCATCTTTGTAGACCGAAGCTCCGTAGAGCTCTTCGTCGACGGCGGCCGCGTGGCCATGACAAACTTGGTCTTCCCCACCAACCCCTACAGCCAGCTCCGCTTCTTCAGCGACGGCGAGGCCAAGGTGGAAAAGGCCGTAGCCTATACCCTGAACGTTTCCAGCAAATAACAAAACTAAATAGATTTGACGGAGCATGTGCGAAGCCTTCCAGGGCCGCTGTGTGTGGGAAAACGAATAGGCAACCACCACAAACGATGGATAGGTATTAGATTAAGGTTAGAAGATTTTGGCCCCAAAGGCTTCGCCATGTTTTAAAAAATCTTTCTACACTCAAACTTGCATCCTTATGTCACTCCATAAATCCCTGCGCCTTTCGGCCGTACTCCTCTGCTTCTTCACCATGGGCTTCGTGGACCTCGTGGGCATCGCCACGAACTACGTGCAGAAAGACCTCGGACTCACCGATGCTGAGGCCAACCTCTTCCCCTCCCTCGTGTTCTTCTGGTTTCTCCTCTTCTCCGTGCCCACGGGCATACTCATGAACCGCATCGGCCGCAAGCGCACGGTCGAAATCTCCCTTCTGGTCACGCTGGCCTCCCTCGTGCTGCCTCTCTTCGGCGAAAGCTACGGGCTGATGCTCGCCACCTTCTCCCTGCTTGGCATTGGCAATGCACTCATGCAGACTTCGCTCAACCCGCTCGTGAGCAACGTGGTGAGCAAGGAGCGCCTGACCTCTACGCTCACCTTCGGGCAGTTTGTCAAGGCCATCGCATCCTTCGTAGCCCCGCTCCTCGCCGCTTGGGGCGCCATGGGCGGTCTGCCCGTCCCGGGGCTTGGCTGGCGCACGCTGTTCGCCGTCTACGGACTCATCGCCGTGGGTGCCGTGCTGGTGCTTTCCGCCACCCCCATCCGCGAACAGGAGGCCGACGAAGCCTGTGGCTTCGGCTCTACGCTCTCCCTGCTCCGCCAGCCCTTCGTCTTCCTGGCTTTCTGCGGCATCCTTTGCCACGTGGGCATCGATGTGGGCACCAACACCACCGCACCGCGCCTGCTGATGGAGCGGGCGGGCCTTTCGCTCGAGACGGCGGGCTTGGCCACGAGCATCTACTTCGTTTGCCGCACGGTGGGCTGTCTGGCAGGCAGCGCGCTGATGCAGCGTGTCCAGCCCCGCCTCGTGTTCGGCGTGAGCTGTGTGGCCATGGTCGTGGCCCTCGTCAGCCTCGCCCTGTTGCAGAGTGAAGCCGGGCTGTATGTGAGCATTGGTTTGGTAGGCCTGGCCAACAGCAACATTTTTCCCATTATCTTTGCCGCAGCCTTGAACCGCACGCCGCGCCAAGCCAACGCCGTGAGTGCGCTCATGATCATGGGCCTCTTCGGTGGCACCATCTTCCCCCTGCTCATGGGAGTTGCCTCCGACGCAGTGGGCCAACAGGGTGCCGTGGCCGTGATGGCCTTTGCCGCAGTCTATCTCAGCTTCCTCGCCACGCGCTTGCAACAAAAGTAATCCGATAACCTTAAACAAAGATCGTGCAAACCGAATGCAGAGACAAAAGGAAAGCCGAAGGATTTGTTTTTGCCCTGCTGAGGTGCAGCCTATCTTATCCAAAGAATAAAAAATACCAACAATGGAAACAACTGCGAAACCGATAGTAGTAGGAATGGGCGAAGCCCTTTGGGACGTGCTGCCCGACGGAAAAAAGATTGGCGGTGCCCCCGCAAACTTCGCCTTCCACGCAGGGCAGGCTGGAATGGATGCCCGTGTGGTGAGTGCCGTGGGCACGGACGCGCTCGGCGACGAAACCCTCCAGGCACTCCGCGACAAGAAACTGAATGTCGAAGCCGTGGCGCGCGTGGACTTCCCCACGGGCGTGGTGAACGTGACGCTGGGCGAACAGGGTATACCGCAGTACGACATCCTCGAGGATGTCGCTTGGGACAACATGCCTTTCACGCCCGAAATCGAGGCGCTCACCCATTCGGCGCAGGCTGTCTGCTGGGGCACACTGGCACAGCGCAGCGCCACTTCGGCCAAGACCATCCTGCGCTTCCTCGACGCGATGCCCGAGGGCGGCGGGCGGCTGAAGGTCTTCGACATCAATCTCCGCCAGCAGTACTATACGGTGGAGGTGATTGAAGCCTCGTGTCGCAGAGCCAATGTACTGAAAATCAACGACGAGGAACTCGTCGTGCTGTCTCGCCTGCTCCGTTTAGGCGCGACCGGTGTGGAGACGCAGTGCCGCGCGCTGATGGC
>CALZMA010000027.1 GCA_945788445.1 uncultured Bacteroidales bacterium
CAGCAGGGCCAGCGTGTGGCCGTCGGGGGCGGGGAGCCCGTGGGTGCGCTGGTAGGCCGCCACCTCGTCGACCGAGGGGTTGCCGACGTAGGAGATGGGGTAGCGGTGCTTTCCCTCGAAGAAGTCCACCTCGAAGGGGAGGATGGAGAACAAGCGGTCCACGTGGCGGCGGATGGCGGCGATGCGGTGTTCCTTCCACGCCCAGATTTTCGGCGCAATGTAGTAGAACACCGGGCAGAGCGCATGCTGCTTCACGAACTTCGCCATCTTCAGGTTGAAGCCCGGGTAGTCCACGAGGATGACCGCGTCGGGCCGCCACGCGTCGATGGCTTCGCGGCAGCGCTTCATGCCCCGTAGGATGGTGGGCAGGTGGAGCGCCACCTGGAGGAAGCCCATGTAGGCGAGCGACTCGTAGTGGCAGAGCAGCTCGCCGCCCACGGCCGCCATCCGGTTGCCCCCGAAGAAGCGGAACTGCGCTTCGGGGTCGGCGGCGCGGAGTTCGCGCATGAGGTGGGAGGCGTGGAGGTCGCCGCTGGCTTCGCCGGCAATCAGAAAGTATTTCATGGGCAAATCATTGTCGGTCCGTAAACACGTCTTTCAGTTGCGTGAGCAGTTCGGTGGCCGTGACGTCGAGCTGTGTGGGCGTGATGGCCACGAAGTCGTGGGCCAGTGCCCAGCGGTCGGTGTCGTCCGCCTCGGGTTCGAGGTTCACGCTTTCGCCCACGAGCCAGAAGTATTCGCCTCCCCAGGGGTGCGTGCGGCGTTCCACCTCGCGCTGCCAGCGCGTGTGGGCCATGCGGCAGAGCCTTACCCCGCGGAATTCGGGGGCGAGGGGGAAGTTCACGTTGAGGCAGGTGAAGGGCGGCAGTTTCGCCTTCATGGTCTTCAGGGCGAAGTCCGCCAGGTAGGGCAGCAGCGGGGAGAAGTCCGCGTCGGCGCGGTGGTCGCATAGCGAGAAGGCGATGGAGGGGTAGCCCTGGAGTGCGCCCTCGATGGCCACGCCCATGGTGCCCGAATAGTGGGCGTTGACGGAGGAATTGTCGCCGTGGTTGATGCCGCCCACGATGAGGTCCGGCTTACGGTCGGGGAAAAGGTTGAGCGCCATCTTCACGCAGTCGGTGGGCGTGCCCGAGCAGGCGCAGACGGTGAGTCCCTCCTCTTCGCGTACCCGGCGGTAGGTCAGGGGGCGCGACGAGGTGATGGAGCAGCCGAAGCCCGAGCGCGGGCCGTCGGGGGCCATGACCAGAAGGTCGGCATGGGGGCGGAGGGCTTCGATGAGGAACTGGAGACCGGGCGCTGAGACGCCGTCGTCGTTGGAGAGGATGAAATAGGGACGCATCGGGAGAAAAAGAAGGTTCGACTGTTGAATGAAAACTCCCGCCCCGCGAGGGCAGGGCAGGGCCCAATGAAAACTTTAAGGGAGGCAAAAGTACAAAAAATAGTTTAGCGATGGGGAAATCACCGTTTTTTTCGTACTTTTGCCACGCTAATTGTGTAGACTTCCGCCGGAAACGGCTGTGTTTGCGGCACTCTTTCCCCGGCACGCCCTTGGCGGCTGCGGCGGAGAAGGCCGGCAGCGCGCAGGCCGCGGGCGGGAGGCGCTACGTTTATTATTCATTCAACAACCTCAGAATGGGCAAGATTATTGCTTTGGCCAATCAGAAAGGCGGTGTGGGCAAGACCACCACTTCGATGAACCTGGCCGCTTCGTTGGCTACGCTCGAAAAGAAAGTGCTGCTCATCGACGCCGACTCGCAGGCAAACGCCTCCTCGGGCCTCGGCGTGGATTTGAGCAAGGTGGACTGCTCGATTTACGAGTGCGTCATCAACGGCGTAGACGTACACGAGGCTATCTATACGACCGACATTGAGCGCTTGGACGTGATTCCGTCCAACATCAACCTGGTCGGCGCAGAAGTAGAGATGCTGAACTTTGAGGGACGCGAACGCATCATCAAGAACATGCTCGCCCCGCTCCACAACGAATACGACTACATTCTCATAGACTGTTCGCCCTCGCTCGGACTCATCACGGTGAATGCGCTGACGGCGGCCAACTCGGTGATTATCCCCGTGCAGTGCGAGTACTTCGCGCTGGAGGGAATCTCCAAGTTGCTCAACACCATCAAGATCGTGAAGCGCAAGCTCAACCCCGAGCTGGAAATCGAAGGCTTCCTCCTGACGATGTACGACAGCCGCCTGCGCCTCGCCAACCAAATCTACGACGAGGTGAAACGCCACTTCCAGGAACTCGTGTTCAAGACCGTCATCCAGCGCAACGTGAAGCTCAGCGAAGCTCCCAGCCACGGGCTTCCCGCCATCCTCTACGACGCGGACTCGACCGGCGCAAAGAACCACCTGGCCCTGGCCAAGGAAATCATCAACAAGAACAAGGCATAGCGACCGCACGCTCCGGCCTGCCGCCCGCAGGGGACCGCAGGCCGTGGCCTATACGACAACTTCATAAACATGGTAGCGCATAAGAAATTTCCCGCACTGGGCCGCGGACTCGACGCCCTCATCTCTACCGAGGAGGAACTCCACACGAGTGGCTCGTCGAGCATCAGCGAAGTGCCCGTGTTTAAAATAAAGGCTAACCCCAACCAGCCGCGCCGAGAGTTCTCGACCGAGGCGCTGCAGGAACTGGCGGAAAGCATTCGCCAAATCGGCATCATCCAGCCCATCACGCTCCGCCTCATGGAGGACGGCACGTACCAGATCATCGCGGGCGAACGCCGCTGGCGCGCTTCGCAGATGGCGGGGCTCACGAGCATCCCGGCCTACGTGCGCACGGCCGACGACGAGAACATGATGCAGATGGCCCTCGTGGAGAACATCCAGCGCGAGGACCTCAACGCCATCGAAATCGCACTGGCTTACCAGAACCTCATTGAGCAGTACAACCTCACGCAGGACAAGCTCTCGGAAAAGGTGGGCAAGAACCGCGCGACCATCGCCAACTACCTCCGCCTCCTGAAGCTGCCCGCGCAGGTGCAGGTGGCCCTCCAGAACAAGGAGGTGGACCAGGGACATGCCCGCGCCCTGCTCGGCCTCGACAAGCCTTCGCTCCAGGTGAAGCTCTTCAACGAAATCAAGGAGAAGGGCTACTCGGTGCGCCAGGTGGAGGAGATGGTCAAGGCGCTCAACAACGGCGAAACGCTCAAGAGCGGACGCCGCACGCTGAAGCCCGCGGGCAAGAAGCTCCCCGAAGAATATGCCGAACTCCAGGGACGGCTGCGCGACATGTTCAGCACCAAGGTGCAGATGACGTGCTCCGGACAGGGAAAGGGCAAAATCACCATTCCTTTCGCCTCGGAAGAGGAACTGGAACGCATTATCACCACGCTCGACAGGCTTTAGCCTGCGCTGAGCGGCGTTTCCCCAAAAAAGTATGGCGGCTTTGAAGAACTGGTACTCAATTTGGCAAATCTGGCTGTTGCTCGGCATGGCAGGGGCCTCCTGCGCGGAAGCGGGGGCTGCCCGCGGGGGCTTGCGAAACCCCGGACCGGCCGGCGCACACGCTTGGAAAGTCGAAGTCTTGCAGAAGGCTTCGGCTTTGGCCGTTTTGGAACGGCCGGCCACTGAGGCTTGCGCTATATATAATAAGGAGTGGGCCGACACGCTCCAGCCCGCTGACGAAGTGCTCCCCGACGTGGTGAGCGACCCCGGGGCGGACGTGGCGCAACCCGCCGACTCGGTGGCCCGCGACCTCGAACGCGTGGCCGACTCGCTGAGCCGCAAGCTGCCGCAGCCGAAGTTGCCCAAAAAGCGCTTCGTGCCCAACCCGAAAAGGGCGCTCTGGCTCTCGCTGGTCTTCCCCGGCGCGGGACAAATCTACAACCGCAAGTACTGGAAACTCCCCATCATCTACGGAGGCTTCCTGGGGTGTACCTACGCCCTGATGTGGAACCAGCAGATGTACCGCGACTATTCGCAGGCCTACCTCGACATCATGGACGATGACCCGCGGACAGACTCGTACCTGGAGATGCTCCCGCCGCGCTACGACATCACGGGGCGCGAGGAGCAGTTCAAAAAAATATTCAAGCGGAAGAAAGACTTCTACCGCCGCTATCGCGACCTGAGCGCCTTCTGCTTCGTCGGCGTGTACCTCCTCTCCGTGGTGGACGCCTATGTGGACGCACAGCTCTCGGAGTTCGACATCACGCCCGACCTCTCGCTCAGCGTGAGTCCGCAGGTCATTGGCGAAGGCACTAACCTCGGCCCCCGCTCCGCCGCCTACGGCATCGGGTGCAGTTTCCGTTTCTAAACCTTCCAAACAGAAAAAATCAACCGACTGATGAAAAGAATAAAGACGTTTCTCTTGTCCTTGGCCGCCGGCCTCTTCTCCGCCACCGCCCAGAACGTGGTGGAAGAAATCACCGTTCACGACGAACAGAGTGGCCGCGACGAGGTCATCGACCTGCCCGAGGGCATGACGCAGAGCTGCGATTCGCTGCTCAGCGAGTGGATGGCCAAAAAGTATCTCTATCCCGACACCACCTGCGTGGACCCCAACACCAACCCCGCGTTTACGCCCGAAGAATACCAGGAACGCCTGCGCCGCCTCCCCGTGGTCATGGAAATGCCCTACAACAACGTGGTGCAGAAGTTCATTGACCAGTACACCTCCCGCCTGCGCCGCAGCGTGTCGTACATGCTCGGGGCTGCCAACTTCTATGTGCCCATCTTCGAGGAGGCCCTCGACTACTACGGCCTGCCGCTCGAACTCAAATACCTCCCCGTCATCGAAAGCGCGCTCGAACCCAAGGCGAAAAGCCGCGCCGGTGCCGTGGGCCTCTGGCAGTTCATGCTCGCCACGGCCAAGCGCTACGACCTCACGGTGAACAGTCTGATCGACGAACGCCAGGACCCGTACAAGAGTACCTGGGCTGCAGCGCGCTACCTCCGCGACCTGTATAAAATCTACAGCGACTGGAACCTCGTCATCGCTGCCTACAACTGCGGTCCGGCCAACGTGAACAAGGCCATCCACCGCGCGGGGGGCGTTCACGACTATTGGACCATCTACCCCTACCTCCCCGCCGAGACCCGCGGCTACGTGCCCGCCTTCATCGCCGCCAACTACGTGATGAACTACTACTGCGAGCACAACATCTGTCCGATGAAGACGAAGTACCCCCTGAGCACCGACACCTTGCTCGTGAACCGCGACCTTCACCTCGAGCAGGTCATGGCCTTCACGGGCCTGGATAAGGAGGCCATCCAGGCACTCAACCCGCAGTACCGCACCGATGTCATCCCAGGCTCCGTGGGCCCCATGTCGCTCTGCCTGCCCACCGAGGCCCTCACGGCACTCATCGACCAGGGCGACTCCATCTTCAACTACCGCTCCGATGACCTGCTCACCCGCCGCGCTACCGTGGCCGTGCCCGAAACGCAGGCCTCCTCGCGGCGCAGCTCCGCCTCGGCCTCCCATTCGCGCAGCAGCCAGAAGGCCACCAAGTCGAAGTCGGACCGCAGCGAACGCAAATCCAAGAAGCAGAAAAAGCAAGCCACGAAAACGGCCACCGTACGCAAGGGCGAAACGCTCAGCGAAATCGCCGCACGCAACGGAACTTCGGTGAAAAAACTTCGCCAGCTCAATGGCATCAAAGGCGACAGGATTAACATCGGACAGAAACTGCGCGTGAAATAACACCACGCGCAGTCCGCTCCTTTGTTACAACTAACTCTATTCTCTAACCATTAACCATTACATCTAAGCCATGAATGAATCTCTTACTCCCAAGACTCTCTCGCCGCAGGAACAGAAGGATGAAGAACTCATCAACGCTGCGTTTCAACGGCTTGTAGATACCTACCTCGCCACCAACCACCGACGGAAGGTGGACCTCATCACGAAGGCTTTCAACTTCGCGAAAGAAGCTCACAAGGGCGTGCGCCGCCGCTCGGGCGAACCCTACATCCTACACCCCATCGCCGTGGCACAAATCGCGGTGGGGGAAATCGGCCTCGGCTCCACGTCCATCTGCGCCGCCCTGCTCCACGACGTGGAGGAGGACACGGACTATACCAACGAGGACCTCTCGAACCTCTTCGGCCCCAAGATTGCCAACATCGTGGAGGGCGTGACGAAAATATCGGGCGGCATCTTCGGCGAGAAGGCTTCGCTGCAGGCTGAGACCTTCAAGAAGCTGCTGCTGATGATGAGCGACGACATCCGCGTCATCCTCATCAAAATCTCCGACCGCCTCCACAACATGCGCACGCTCTCTTCCATGCTGCCCTCGAAGCAGTACAAGATTGCGGCCGAAACGCTCTATATCTTCGCGCCCATCGCCGACCGCCTCGGCCTGAGCCGCATCAAGACAGAACTCGAAAACCTCAGCTTCCGCTACGAACACCCCGAGGAGTACAAGGCCGTGCTCCAGAAAATCGACGACTCCCAAATCGAACGCGACGACATCATTGCCAACTTCACCCCCGCCATCTGCGAAAAGCTCGATGCGCTGGGCGTGAACTACCACATCAAGGCCCGCGTGAAGAGTCCGTATTCCATCTGGCTGAAGATGCAGAACAAGCACATCCCCTTCGAGGAGGTCTACGACATCCTCGCCATCCGCATCATCTTCACCCCGGCCGACCGCGCCAAGGAGAAGGACGAGTGCTTCCGCATCTATTCCGCACTCACCGAAATCTACAAGCCCCACCCCACGCGCTTCCGCGACTGGCTCTCCAACCCGAAGACCAACGGCTACCAGGCGCTCCACAATACCTTCATGTCCAACCAGGGACAGTGGGTGGAGGTGCAAATCCGCTCCGACCGCATGGACGACGTGGCGGAAATGGGCTTCGCCGCACACTGGAAGTACAAGGACAAGGGGGCTGCCTACGACGAGAACGAGCTCGACCGCTGGCTCAACTCCATCAAGGAAATCCTCGACGACCCGCAGCCCGACACGCTCGACTTGCTCGACAACATCAAGCTCAATCTCTACGCCTCGGAAATCATGGTGTTCACGCCGAAGGGCGAGCTGATGAGCATGCCCAAGGGGGCTACCGCGCTCGACTTTGCCTACGCCATCCACACCACGCTCGGCTCCCACTGCATCGGGGCCAAGGTGAACCACCGCCTCGTGCCGCTCAGCCATGCGCTGCGCAGCGGCGACCAGGTGGAAATCCTGATTTCCCGCAACCTCCAGGTGCAGCCCGTCTGGCTCGACTATGCCACCACGGCCAAGGCCCGCGCGAAAATCCAGGCCAGCCTGCGCCACATCGCCCGCGACAACCAGGTGAAGGGCCAGGAGGCGCTGAAGGCTTTCCTCGAGGGCGAACAGCTCCAGGCCGACGAGGCTACGGTGGAACGCCTCCGCAAGCTCCTCCGCCAGCCGACCACCGAGCAGCTCTACCAGCGCATCGGCGAGGGTACGCTCGTGCTCACCCCGCAGCACGCCCGCCAGCTCCAGCAGATGGCTTCGGGCCATGCCGGCGGCGGTCAGGGCGGACGCTGGCGCCGCTTCATTCCCTTCATGAACAACCGTTCGGGAGGGAAGGAGGAGCAGCCCGAAAGCGACGCACCGCTCGCCGAAGGGGAGGACGCCTGGCTCAACGAACCCGACTGGGCCTTGAAGCTGAACCGCAAGGAAACGCTCGAACTCACCGATGCCGTGCTCTCGCGCTGCCATTTCGCGGGCTGCTGCCACCCCATACCCGGCGACGATGCCCTGGGCTACATCACCCCCGCGGGCGAACTCCAGCTGCACAAGCGCAACTGCGAAACGGCCATCAAGCTGAAGACGCGCTACGGCAACAACATCATTGCCACGCGCTGGGCCACCCACCGCACGCACCTCTACAACGTGAACATCGGCATCCGGGGCATCGATGCGCAGGGTGTGCTCTACAGCATCGCCGACTTGCTCAACCGCCTCAACTGCTTCAACCTCCGCCAAATCAACCTCAACACGAAGGACGGCATCTTCGACGGCACGTTGACCATCGCCGTCTACGACACCGACGACGTGGAGGCCCTCTGCTCCCAACTGAAGCAAATCGAAAACATCACCGACGCCGTGCGCGTATAGCCGCGCCGCTCGGGACCACTTTTGCCCCGCAGACACCGCCCCGGCGGCCTGCGGGAGCTACGGAAAAAGGCTGAAACCCGCGTGTGGGTTTCAGCCTTTTCCCGTTCTGGTCCGTGGTGCCCCGAAGTCCGCCACAGCGAGGCACGGCGGGCACCGTCTGCCGTCCTTTCGCCGGGGCAGGGCCGGGTTGCGGCGTGCAGGGTCCTACTTCTTGGATTCCTCCTCGTCGAATGCCTCGTCGGCCAGGTTCGTGTACAAGTTGCGACGTTCCTGTGCGGAGCAGCAGGGGGCGCATTCGTTGCTTTCGGCCTGCTTCGTTTCGTAGAGACGGGTGAAGAAGGTCATGCGCGTGTGGCAGTCCTTCTGCATAGAGGCGCGTGTGCCCTCGTCGCTGTAGGCGAAGTTGCGCGAATTGCGGATGGAGAGTTTCATGGCCACCTCCACAGAGTCCTGGTTCGCCCCCATGTAGGTGAACGTCCAGCCTTCGCCGCGCAGGCGCTCCACGAGTTTCTTGATGGTCTGCCCGTCAAACTCGTGCGAAGCGTTTTCCATGCCGTCCGTGATGATGGTCACGACCACCACGTAGTCCTGCATTCCCTCCACGTGCTTGTGCATTGCGTTGAGCGTCATGCCCATCGCGTCGTAGAGCGGCGTGCAGCAACAGGGCTGGTAGTCCTCCAGCGTCAGCGGCCGGGCGGCGGCTACGGGTGTACGGTCGAACACGTAGTTCTTCTCGCAGCTGCAGAAGGTCATCAGCGTGACGAAGTGGTCCTGCGTTTCGGCAAACTTCTCCTGTGCCTTCTTGATGCCGGCCAAGGTTTCGTTGAATCCTTCCACGGCTGCGCGGCGGATACATTCCATCGAGCCGCTGCGGTCGAGGATGATGACGTTGTACACCTGGGTCTTTTCAATCTCCTTCTTGTTCTCTGTTTTTTCCATTGTTTGTTTTATTGATAGGTTGATACTGCTGTTTGCTTGGTGCTCGGAGCGTGCGCG
>CALZMA010000028.1 GCA_945788445.1 uncultured Bacteroidales bacterium
GGCAACGTGGCCTGGCATCTCGCCGCCGCGTTGGAACAGACCGGCTTGACGCTCCTCGGGGTGTATAGCCGGGGCATGGACCATGCGCAGGCATTGGCGGCGCGGTTTCCGTCGGCCATTGCCACGGACCGTATCGACCAGCTACCCGCTGCAGACCTCTATGTACTCTCCGTGCGCGACGATGCCCTCGCCGAAGTGGCCCGCTCGCTCCATGCGGCCGGTGCTCCCGCCGGTGCGCTCTATTTCCACACCGCAGGGTGCGTGGGGCTGGAAGTGCTCAGCCGGTGGTTCGAGCGCAGTGCGGTGGTCTACCCGCTCCAGACGTTCACCAAGGCCGTGCCCGTAGACTGGAGCGAAATCCCGCTCTTCGTGGAAGCCAACACGCCGGAGGCGCTGGCTGCGGCCGAACAGCTCGCCGGCCAAGTGTCCCGTAGCGTGCAGCGACTGACGAGCCGAGGACGCGAAGCGCTCCATGTGGCGGCGGTCTTTGCCTGCAACTTTCCGAACCATTGCTACGCCGTGGCATACTCCTTGCTCCAGAAGGCGGGCATAGAGCCTTCGTGCCTCGTGCCCCTGGTCGAACAGACGGCCCGCAAGTTGCGATTGAAGACTCCCGTCGAAGGGCAGACCGGTCCCGCCGTGCGCGGCGATGCCCGGGTGATGGAGCGCCACGTGAAGGCCCTCGAGGGCCATGCCGACTGGCAACAAATCTACAAACTGCTCAGCCAAAGCGTGCAGCGCATGGCCGGGCGTGTTCCCCATTCTTTTCCTATGATTGACTACGACTTGAAGAAAATAAAAGCGCTGGCCTTCGACGTAGACGGCGTGTTGAGTACAAACATCGTGACGCTACTCCCCGGCGCCGAGGGCGGTCCGCTCCGTTCCGCCAACATCAAGGACGGCTACGCCATGCAGCTCGCCGTGAAGTGCGGCCTGCAGCTGGCCATCATCACGGGTGGACGCAGCGTGGCCGTGCAGACGCGCTACGAGGCGCTCGGCGTGCAGCACATCTACATGGGAGCGGCGGTCAAGCTGAAGGTGCTCCGCGAATGGATGGAGGCCGAGGGCCTGCAGCCCGAAGAGGTGGTCTACATGGGCGACGACATTCCCGACTACGAGGTGATGCGCGTGGTGGGCTGTCCGTGCTGTCCGGCCGATGCCGCACCCGAAATCAAGCAGGTCTCCCGCTACGTCAGCCACGCGGCGGGCGGCATGGGCTGCGTGCGCGATGTGCTCGAGCAGGTGCTGCGGGCGCAGGGCAAGTGGATGGCCAACGCCGAAGCCTTTGGCTGGTAAAATTGTTTTTTCATTTATTCCCCACAACTATATCGTTATGCTTGACAACCTGAATAAGTACAAAATCGTACTGGCCAGCAATTCGCCCCGAAGGAAGGAGTTGCTGCAACGCTTGGGAGTGCCCTTCAAGGTGCGCACGCTGTTTGGCATTGATGAACACTATCCGGAAACGCTGCGCGGCGAGGATATCGTGCGCTACATTTCGCGTGTGAAAGCGCAGGCTTACAAGACTTCCATGGCTCCCGATGAACTCCTCATCACGGCCGACACCATCGTCTGCCTCGGCGGCAAGGTGATGGGCAAGCCGAAGGATGCGGAGGGGGCGAAGGAAATGCTCCGCGAACTCTCGGGACAGACCCACCAGGTGATTACGGGCGTGACTGTCGTGACGGCCGACCGCACGGAGGACTTTGCCGTGACAACGCAGGTGACCTTTGCCGAACTCTCGGAGGAGGAAATCGACTTCTACGTGAGCAACTATATTCCTTTCGACAAGGCCGGAGCCTACGGCATCCAGGAATGGATTGGCATGGTGGCCGTGGAAAACATCCGCGGCAGCTACTTCAACGTGGTGGGCCTGCCCGTCCAGCGCCTCTATCAAAAGCTGAAAACGTTCTAAGCCATCAACCATCAACTACAAACTATAAACTTTCTAAACCATACACTGAAAACATGATCAAGAAAATCTTGCTCCCCTTGCTTTGCCTCTTCCTGACGGCTTGTAGCGAGGACAGCGACAGCGCTGAATATGCCTCCAAGCCCCCCGTGTTTGCCGAACTCACCTGCACGCCGCTCACTCCAGGCGAAACCGAGGTGCGGGCCGGCCAGCGCTTTGTGGTGACCCTCGTGCAGAAGCAGAAGGGCCGCCTGCTCAACACCACAAAGTACGAATGGAGCGACAAGCAGCAGATGTTGCAGCACAAATACGTGCCCTCCGTCATCTATGACAACCAGTCGCAAAACCCCACCGACACCATCGTCGCTCCCTCGGCAGGTACGTACAACCTCACCTTCAAGGGCACGTACAACGCCTCGGGCAACACGCAGTGGTGGGCGCAGAAGTATGGTGCCAATTCGCTCTCCACGCTGTCCGACGGTACGGGCCGCGTGAACTACCTCGTGGGCGGTCTGTTCTATTTCACCGTGACGGTAGAGAAGGCAATTGAAGTGAAGCCCTGACGCACACACTCCCTGTTTCACCCCCTATTTCAGCAAAGCTCCCCACTCCTGACCGAAAAGCGGAAGGAGTGGGGAGCTGTTTTTGGGTAAAGCAAATGTCCCGGGAGCGTAGGGTAAATAGTCAAAGCAGCGGCGGCGGTGCTACTGCCACGTGTCGATGGAGATGTAGCGCATTTGCTTTTGGATGTCCTTCGTCCGTTTGCGCATGTAGCGCGAAGGGCGCTGCGAACTGAACTTGATGGGGTTGGGCAGCGTGGCCGCGATGAGGGCACAGTCCTTGGCGCGGAGCTGTGCGGCCGAGCAGCCGAAGTGGGCCTGTGCCACGGCCTCCACGCCGTAGATGTTGGGTCCCATCTCGATGCTGTTCAGGTACACTTCCATGATGCGCTCCTTCGACCAAAGCAGTTCGATGAGCACCGTGAAGTAGGCTTCGAAGCCCTTGCGCACCCAGGTCGATGAAGGCCAGAGAAAAACGTTCTTCGCCGTCTGTTGCGAAATCGTGCTTGCCCCGCGCACGCGGCCCTTCTCCTCCTTTTCGCGCACGGCCTCCTGGATGGCGCCGAAGTCGAAGCCGTGGTGGCGCATGAAGTTCTGGTCCTCCGAGGCCACAACGGCTTGCGGCATTTCGCGTGCCATGCTTTCGAGCGGCACCCACTGGTGGTGGATGGCGGCGGGCTTGCCTTCCATCACGTTCTCCACCACACGGATGACCATCAGCGGCGTGATGGGGACTGACACCCAGCGCAGCACGAGGACGGCGAGTACGGACGAGACAAGGAAAACGAGGACAATCAGCTTGAAGATATGGAAAATGCGGCGCATGAAGCAGGGAGTTTGGAAGGAGGGATAAGGAAAACGGGTGTGTACCCTTGCGGAGACACACCCGTGGAGGGATTGTTGGGCGCTATCCAGCCCGTAGGCCGGTGCGCATGTTGTTTGTTAGAAGGGGAGGTCGTCGGTAGTGCCGGCTTCCTCGGCGGGAGCAGCGGGAGCTGCAGGTGCTGCGGGAGCGGCAGGGGCAGCAGCTGCGGGAGCAGGAGCGGCAGCTTCGGCCGTACCGCGCTGAACGCGCCATGCGCTGATGTCGTTGAACCAGCGGCCCTGGTATTCGTGCGCATCGATGTCGAAAGAGACGATGAGCTCTTCGCCTACCTGGATGTTAAAGTCGCGCAGGCGGTCTTCGCCAAACACGCGGAATACGCAGTGCTTCGGATACTGCTCGTGGGTTTCGATAACGAACTCCTGCGACTTCCAAGTGTTACCCGTACGCTGCGAAACACCGCCACGGGGCTCAAGCGCTGCAATGATTTTTCCTGAAATTTCCATGTGTGATATTGAAAGTTGAAATGTTATGATTCAGATTAAAGGACAATGGTCCTAAGACAGCGCGAAAGTACAATTTTCCTTTCAATAAAAGGAGTTTGGGGCACAAAAAGATGACGCAGGGCCCGAGAAAGGCCCATGCAGTAGCGCGGGGCCGGGGCAACCGGGCTGTGCCGCGAGGTGGGGGAAGCAGGGTAGGGGAGGAAAAAGAAGGGGAGGGAAACCCATCCGTGGGGCTTCCCTCCCGTGTGAGGTTGAGTGTGCTTACTTCATGTCGTTATGTTGCTTCATGGAGATTTCTTCGCCGTGCGTGTCGTAGAAGGCATACTGGAGGTAGGCCAGCTTTTGGTTGGGAATGACCTTCACGCCGAAGCCGTACTTCATCTGCCACTGACGCTTCAGTGACACCAGTCCTTGGTTGATATAGGCTGCCACGAAGGGGTGGACGTGGAGGGTGAACTTCTTGATGCCGAACTTGTTGACCATCGTGTCGATTTTCATTTCGAGCGCATCGGTGAAGAGGATGCTGGGCTTGATTTTTCCCGTGCCGCCGCAAGTGGGGCAGCTTTCTTCCACGTTCACGTCCATGGCGGGGCGGACGCGTTGGCGGGTGATTTGCATCAGGCCGAACTTCGAGAGCGGCAGGATGGTGTGGCGTGCGCGGTCCTTGCGCATATTCTCGACCATGCGTTCATAGAGCTTCTGGCGGTTTTCGGGCAGGTTCATGTCGATGAAGTCCACCACGATGATGCCGCCCATGTCCCGGAGGCGCAGTTGTCGTGCCAGTTCGTCAGCGGCTCCGAGGTTTACGTCGAGGGCATTGGTTTCCTGTCCTTCCGGGCTTTTCGAGCGGTTACCGCTGTTCACGTCCACCACGTGCAGGGCTTCCGTCTGTTCGATGATGAGGTAGGCGCCGTGTTTGTACGTGACGGTTCGTCCGAGCGAGGTCTTGATTTGTTTGGTGACGGAGAAATTGTCGAAGATGGGCACATTGCCTTTGTAGAGCTTCACGATGTCTTTACATTCGGGAGCAATGAGCGTTACGTAGTCGCGCACCTCGTTCCAGACGTTTTTGTCGTTGACGTAGATGTTTTCGTAGGAAGGGTTGAAGAGGTCGCGTAGCAGTGCCACAGTTCGGCTGGTTTCTTCGTAGGCGAGTAGCGGCAGCTTTTGTTTGCGGCTGCGTGTGAGTTTAACTTTGCGGATGGCTTCTTCCCATCGGCTGAGCAGGATGCGCAGTTCGGCATCGAGTTCCGGGGCGCGTTTGTTTTCAGCCACCGTGCGGATGATTACGCCAAAGCCTTTCGGCTTGATGCTTTGTACCAGCTGTTTGAGTCGGGCGCGTTCGGCCGCCGACTTGATTTTTGTGGAGACAGAGATTTTGTCGCAGAAGGGCATCAGCACGAGAAATCGTCCGGCGAAGGAGAGTTCGGCCGTGAGTCGCGGTCCTTTGGTGTTGATGGGTTCCTTGACGATTTGTACGAGCAACTCCTGTCCCACTTTCAGCGTGTTTTGGATGCTGCCTTCCCGGTCGAGGTCGGGCAGTCGGAGCACCTTTTCGAGCGTGGGGTTGCCTTTGCCGTTGTCTCCGATGAGTTGCAGGTATTTTTCCTGTGAAGCGTAGTGCGTGCCGAGGTCCAGGTAGTGGAGGAAGGCATCGCGTTCATAACCGACATTTACGAAGCAAGCGTTGAGGCCGGGCATCAGTTTGCGCACCTTGGCCAGGTAGATGTTGCCCACCGAGAAGTGTTCGGTGCGTCCTTCGCGTTGAAATTCAACAAGCTTTTTGTCTTCGAGCAATGCGATGGAGATGTCTTTGGCCGAAACATCTACAATTACTTCGCTTGTCATGTCGTTTAGTGTTTAGAGCTGAATTGAAAACGGCGGGTAAACGAGGAGGTCCTCCGCGGGGAGCGGGGCTTTCTGTGCTCGTTTACTCGCCGGGTGGTAAAAAGTCTGGTTCGTTACGCCGGGCTATTTGCTCTTGTGGCGATTCTTGCGCAGTCTTTTTTTACGCTTGTGCGTAGCCATCTTGTGTCTTTTTTTCTTTTTTCCGTTAGGCATACCTATTACGTTTTTGGGGTTAATTATGTGAGTTGTTTAATTCTCTTTCTCAGTGGTGACATCCGTGATGGCGTCTGCAAACTCCTTCGAGGCTTTGAAGAGGACCACCTTGTGTGCCGGTATGAGAATAGTGGTGTTGCTCATCAAGTTTCGGCCAGTTTTCGGAGCGCGTTGTTTCAGGTAGAACGTGCCGAAGTTGCGGAAGTTGATAGATTCGCCTGCCATCAGCGTTTGCTTTACGGTATTGATGTAGTTCTCAATGACACACGTAACCGTATCTCTGTCCACACCCGTGTCTCTGGCGATTGACTTGATAATGTCAGATTTAGTCATGTCTATGAATAATGATTGTAGTTTGTGGTTTCTCGTCTGGGCTTCCGAGGGAGCGGGGAAGGCGCTTCCAGGCACTATCTTGTGCACCCCCTCTTGCGCGATGAGGGTGCAAAGATAGGTTTTTCGTTTGATTTATAGAAGAAATGCGGCATTTTTGCGCAACTTCTTGCTGCAAAAGTGTTTGCCGGCGGTTTCTTCCGGGTAGCCCAGTAGGGTACAGTCCTTCAGTATTTATTTCACGGGGATTTTCTCGATGCGGCGAATGTGCCGTCCGCCCTCGAAGTCCGTGTTGAGAAATTCGTCCATGATGGCGCGTGCCGTTTCGGTCGAGATGTAGCGTCCGGGCATGGCCAGCACGTTCGCGTCGTTGTGGAGGCGCGTCATGTGGGCAATCTCGGGGTCCCATACCAGTGCGGCGCGGATACCCTGGTGCTTGTTGAGCGTCATGGAGATGCCCTCTCCGCTGCCGCAGATGGCAATGCCCTTTTCCACCTCGCCGCCTTCGATGCCGCGAGCCAGTGCATGGGCAAAGTCGGGGTAATCGCAGCTGTCGGTAGAGTAAGTGCCATAGTCCTTGAAGGAGAGGCCCTTCTCTTCGAGATATTGAATGACGAACTGTTTCAGTTCAAAACCTGCGTGGTCGCAGGCCAAGCCGATATTTTCCATATTAGAGCGTTTGTGCGGGGCGGATTAGTGGGTTTCCAAGTAAGCGAGCACTTCGTTGCGGATGTTTTCGGCCGTGTAGCCCAGCTTCTCGTCGAGCACCTTGTAGGGCGCGCTGAAGCCGAAGCTCTCCAGGCCGTACACCTTGCCGTTCGTGCCGACGAGGCCCTCGAAGGTCACGGGCAGGCCCGCCGTGAGGCCGAAAATCTTGCCGCCCGTCGGCAGCAGGGATTCCTGGTAAGCCTTGTCCTGGCGGCGGAAGAGGCCCTCGCTCGGACAGCTCACCACGCGCGCCTTGATGTTGTTCTCCTCGCGCAGCAGGGCAGCGGTGTCGGCCAGCGTGCTCACTTCCGAGCCCGAGGCCACGAGGATTACGTCGGGGTTCGCCTCGCTCACCACCTCGTAGGCACCGCGTTCCACGCCCGCCTTGTAGTTCGTGTCGGCGGGCAGGTCCTTCACGTTCTGGCGGCTGAAGATGAGCGCCGTCGGCGTGTCCATGTTCTCCATGGCCATGCGCCAGCACTCCGTCGTGGCGTGGACGTCGCAGGGACGGAACACACGCACGCTGTCGCGGCCGCTGTGGTTCTTCATCTTTTCCATGAGGCGGATTTGAGCCTCCTGTTCCACGGGCTCGTGGGTCGGGCCGTCCTCACCCACGCGGAAGGCGTCGTGGGTCCACACGAACTTCACGGGAATTTCCATGAGGGCGGCCATGCGGATGGCAGGCTTCATATAGTCGGAGAAGACGAAGAAGGTGCCCATCGCCGTGATGATACCCCCGTGGAGCATCATGCCGATGCAGACGCAGGCCATCGTCAGTTCCGAAACACCCGACTGCAGGAAACCGCCGGCAAAGTTCGTGCGGGTGATTTCCGTAGTGTGGGCCATGAAGCCGTCCGTCTTGTCCGAGTTGCAGAGGTCGGCCGAGGAGACAATCATGTTGGGCACATATTCCGAGAGCAGCGCCAGGCAGGCCGAGGAACCGTTGCGGGTCGGGGAGTTCGGCTTCTGCTCGATGGTTTCCCAGGGGATTTGGGGCAGGCGGCCGGCCATCCAGTCGTTGAGCAGAGCGGCCTTTTCGGGGTTAGCCTCTTCCCAGGCCTTCTCTTCGGCCTTGCGGGCGGCCACGGTTTCGCGCAGTTCAGCCTTGCGCTCCTCATACATCGCAGCCACTTCGGGACGGATCACGAACGGGTTTTCGGGGTCAGCGCCGAGGTTCTTGATGGTGTTCACGTACGCCTCGCCGCCGAGGGGAGCGCCGTGGGTCTTGCAGTTGCGTTCGTACGAGGTGTTGTCCGCCTTGCGGCAGCCCTTGCCCATCACGCAGTGGCCGATGATGAGCGTGGGGCGGTTTTCCTCCTCGTTGGCAGCCTTCAGCGCGGCGCGGATTTGTTCCGCATCGTTGCCGTCGATTTCCAGCACGTTCCAGTTCCAGGCGCGGTACTTCATGCCCGTGTCCTCCGAAATCACTGCGGCCGTTTCGGTCGAGAGCTGGATTTCGTTGGCGTCGAAGAACATGATGAGGTTGTTCAGCCCCAGGTGTCCCGCCATGCGGCCTGCGCCCTGCGAGATTTCCTCCTGCACGCCGCCGTCCGAAATGTAGGCATAGATTTTTTCCTTGTTGAAGCCCGGGTTGCCCGTGCGTGCGTAGAGCGCCTTGGCGGCGATGGCAGCGCCCACGGCGTAGGTGTGTCCCTGTCCGAGCGGACCGCTGGTGTTCTCTATGCCGCGTTCAAAGCAGACCTCGGGGTGTCCCGGGGTGGGGGAGCCCCACTGGCGGAACTGCTTCAGTTCCTCAATGGTATAGTTGCCGATGAGGGCCAATTGCGAATACAGCATGGGCGACATGTGGCCGGGGTCCAGGAAGAAGCGGTCGCGGCAGCGCCAAGTGGCATCTTCGGGGTCGAAGTTCAGAAATTCGGAATAGAGCACATTGATAAAGTCGGCTCCGCCCATGGCTCCGCCGGGGTGACCGGACTTCGCGCGTTCAACCATACTTGCAGCCAAAACACGGATGTTGTCGGCCGCAAGATTCATGAGTTCTTTAGAGTGAACAGTAGACATTGCTATATTCGTTTAATTTTTTTGGTGAGGCTGAATGATTTATGGCCGCAAAGATACAAATATTCTTCATACCGAGGGCTTCTTGCCTCCATTTTGTATAGGGAAAGGGGG
>CALZMA010000029.1 GCA_945788445.1 uncultured Bacteroidales bacterium
GACATCTGGTGGCTGCGCCAGCACCCGAAGGTGATGAACCTGCCCTGGGTGGAGAAAATCCGCCGCGCCGACCGCGACAACACCATCGACATCTACATCTCGGAGGACCACGACGACGTGCTCGCCGACGGCACGTGGCAACAGTTCTTCACGGAGAAGCCCGAAGTGCTGACGCTCGAGGAGAAAAAGGCATGGATTGCCCAGAACACGGAAGTGGCCCTCGCCTCGGACGCTTTCTTCCCCTTCGGCGACAACATCGAACGCGCCCACAAGAGCGGCGTGCAGTATGTGGCACAGGCCGGCGGCAGCGTACGCGACGACCATGTCATCGCCACCTGCAACAAGTATGGCATGGCCATGGCCTTCACGGGCGTGCGCCTGTTCCACCATTGATGACCGCGGACTTTGGGGCTTTGGGCTCAAGTTTAAAGTTCGAACTTCAAGGTTTAAGAGCTTGAAGCTTAAAGTCCAGGAGGCTGAAGTTGCAAAGTCCGTAGTTCAGAAACAGTTCAAGAGTCAAAAAGTTTAGAAGTTTCAGGTTTAAACCAGTTCTGTAGTGTGAAGTTGGAAGTTGGAGCGTGGAGGGTTGGTAAGCATACAGCCGAGGGCTTTGCCCTGGGCGCGCCTCTACAAGCTCCCGACTCCCAACTTTCAACTGTTTAAACCGCCGCGCTTCGAACTTCCATCCCCTAATCTTCCCTTCCCATGTCCGTTACCGACCGCAAAGCATCAGACGAGGAAATCACGCAGGCCATGACGGTAGGCATCACCTTCAAGGGGGCCAAGCTGAAGAAAGCACCCGACACCAACAAGGTGAAGACCAAAGCGAAAAAGAAATCTTACATCACGGGGCTCCACGGTTCCGGCTCTGCCAAGATGAAGGCCGAAATACGCCGCCGGCGCGCCAACCGCCACAAGAAATAACCCCCGTCCAACACCCTCAAAGTCATCTCCATGTCCTGCATTCTCCACATAGAGACCTCCACCGAGGTCTGCTCCGTAGCCCTCTCGCAAGACGGCGTTTGCCTCTTCGACAAGGAAGACCGCAAGGGGCCCTCCCATGCCGCCATCCTGGCAGGCTTCGTCGAGGAGGCCCTCTCCTTTGCCGACAGCCATGCCATCCCGCTCGATGCCGTGGCCGTGAGCCGGGGGCCGGGTTCCTACACGGGGCTGCGCATCGGTGTTTCAGAAGCCAAGGGGGTAGCCTACGGACGCGATGCCCGGCTGCTCGCCATCGACTCGCTGAAAATCATCACCGTGCCCACGCTGCTCCACACCGAACTCCCCGAAGACGCCCTCCTCGTGCCCATGATCGACGCCCGCCGCATGGAAGTCTACTGCGCCGTCTACGACCGCGCACTGCGCGAGGTGGTGCCCATCGGCGCACAGATTGTCGACGAGCATTCCTTCGCCGAACACCTCGAGGCCCATCCGGTCTACTTCTTGGGCAACGGCGCGGCCAAGTGCCGGGGGGTGATTTCCCACCCCAACGCCCACTTCATCGAAGGTGCCGTGCCCCTCGCCAGCCAAATGATTCCCCTGGCCGAAATGGCCCTCGCCCGCGAAGCCTTCGAAGACGTGGCCTATTTCGAACCTTTCTACCTCAAGGAGTTCGTGGCCACGAAGAGCAAGAAGCCTTTCTGAGGCCCCGGGGGCGCACCGCAGCTCCCGCCGGCGGAAAAGCCGCCGTTTCTCCAAACATCCAAACACATCTGACAGAATGACACCCGAAATGCTCACCCCCTCTCCGCTTTCCTGCAACAGCTACAACAGCACGGAGGCTCCCATGAAGCTCGCAGAGTATGGCCGGCTGGTCCAAGATATGGTGGACTACGCCAAGGGGATTGCCGACAAGGCCGAACGCCAGCGCTATGCCGAGGCCATCGTCTCCATCATGCTCGGACTGAACCCGAAGATGAAAGACGTGCCCGACTACCGCCACAAGGTTTGGGACCACCTCGCCTTCATCGCCGACTACGAGCTCGACATTGACTATCCCTACGAAATCACGCGCCGCAGCGCCGAACACGTGCCGCCCTCGAAACTCTCCTACCCCAAGGGCCCCATCCGCTTCCGCCACTACGGCCGGCTCCTCGAGCAGTCGCTCGCCGAACTCAAGGAAATGCCCGAAGGCCCCGAACGCGACCGGCTCACGCGCCTCATCGGCAACCGCATGAAGCGCAACCTCGCCGACTGGAAAGGCGACGGCATACAGGACAGCAAGGTGGCACACGACATCGCCTACTACACGGAAGGCCGCGTGGAACCCGACTTCCTTAGCCCCGGCAAAGAGCTGATGCACATCGGCGAGAACCGCTTCCGCACACGCAAGAACAAAGGGCTCATCTAACCCGCAAAACGCATTCCCCCACTCCTTATTTATATATTTACCTCTCAACCCAGCCCAGCATGAGCACGTTCATCATTGAAGGCGGCCACCGCTTGAAAGGAGAAATCACCCCGCAGGGAGCGAAAAACGAAGCGCTCCAGGTAATCTGCGCCACACTCCTCACCCCCGAAGAAGTCCGCATCCAGAATATCCCCGACATCCTGGACGTGAACAACCTCATCGCACTCCTCGAAGAAATGGGCGTTTCGACCCGCTGGAACGCCCCGGGCGACTGCACCTTCCAGGCCAAGGACATCCGGCTGGACTATCTCCAGAGCCAGGCCTTCCTCGACCGCTGCGCACGCCTGCGCGGCTCCGTGCTGCTCATCGGTCCGCTCACCGCCCGCTTCGGCAAGGCCCGCATAGCCAAGCCCGGCGGCGACAAAATCGGCCGCCGACGCCTCGACACCCATTTCTACGGCATGCAGAAACTCGGCGCACGCTTCTACTTCGACGACGAGGCGGGCACCTACAACATAGAGGCCGCACAACTCAAGGGCACCTACATGCTCCTCGACGAGGCTTCCATCACGGGTACGGGCAACATTGTGATGGCGGCAACGCTCGCCCGCGGCACCACCACCATCTACAACGCCGCCTGCGAACCCTACATTCAGCAGCTCTGCCACTTGCTCACCAAGATGGGGGCGCAAATCTCGGGCATCGGGTCGAACCTGCTGACCATCCGCGGCGTGGAACAGCTCCACGGAGCCTCGCTCCACCGCATCTTGCCGGACATGATTGAGATTGGCTCCTTCATCGGCATGGGGGCCATGGTGGGCGACGGCCTGACCATCCGCGGTGCCGGCGTGAAGTCGCTCGGCATCATCCCCGAAGCTTTCCGCCGCCTCGGCATCCGCCTCTACATCAAGGGCGACGACATCCTCATCCCCCCGCACAAGCACTACCAGATTGAGTCCTTCATCGACGGTTCCTTCATGACCCTCGCCGACGCGCCCTGGCCGGGACTGACCCCGGACCTCCTCAGCGTGCTCATCGTGGTGGCCACGCAGGCCCGCGGCTCGGTGCTCTTCCACCAGAAGATGTTCGAGAGCCGACTGTTCTTCACCGACAAACTCATCGAGATGGGGGCCCAAATCATTCTCTGCGACCCCCACCGCGCCGTGGTGGTGGGCCACGACCACAAGCTCAAGCTCCGCGGACGACGCATGGTTTCGCCCGACATCCGTGCGGGCATCGCCCTGCTCATCGCCGCACTCAGCGCGGAAGGCACGAGCCAGATTGACAATGTGGAACAAATAGACCGCGGCTACGAACGCATCGAGCAACGCCTCAACGCGCTCGGAGCCCACATCACGCGAAAGGACTGAGCCGCAACGCCCTTCGTGCGCCCTCCCCAATAACTCCAACTTCCCCATGATACAGCCCGACGACATTTTTCCCATCGGCTACATTTCCAAACACCGCGGCCTCCGCGGCGAGGTGGAACTGAACTTCACCGACGATGCCTTCGACACGGGCTCCTCGCCCTACCTCTTCCTCGACATGGACGGCCTGCCCGTGCCTTTCTTCTGGGAAGAGTACCGCTTCAAGAACGACGAGACGGCCATCTTCAAGTTTGCCGACATCGACACCGACGAGGCCGCACGCCGACTGGTGGGACACACGGTGTACTACCCCAAGTGCCACCTCGCGCCCGTCGACGAAGACACTACCCTCGCCTCCTACCGCCAGCTCACGGGGTTCACCGTGAGCGACATCCACGCGGGCGAACTGGGACGGGTGGCGCAGGTCGACGACTCCTCGGCCAACGTACTGCTCTACATTCTCCGCCCCGACGGCACGGAAGTCATCGTACCCTACCACGACGACTTCCTCCACGACTTCGACCTGGGCAGCCGCACCCTGCAGCTCCAGCTCCCCGAAGGCATTCTCTCTCTCAACGACGACTAAAAGCTTTCTCTTCCCCATGAAACACATAGCCATCCTCGGCTCCACAGGCTCCATTGGTACGCAGGCGCTCGACGTGGTACGCAACCACCCCGACTGCTTCGAAGCCACCGTGCTGACCGCAGGCTCCAACGCAGAACTCCTCATCCAGCAGGCCCGCGAATTTCAGCCCAACGCCGTAGTCATTGCCGACGAAAGCCGCTACGGCGAGGTCCGCGACGCACTCGCCCCGCTCCCCATCAAGGTCTACACCGGTTCGCAAGCCATTGCCGAAGTGGTGGAAATGAGCGAGATTGACATCGTGCTGACCGCCATGGTGGGCTTCGCCGGGCTGCGCCCCACCGTGGCCGCCATCCGTGCGGGCAAGACCATTGCCCTGGCCAACAAGGAGACGCTCGTGGTGGCCGGCGGCCTCATCGGCGACCTCTGCCGCCGCCACCGTGTGAGCCTCCTTCCCGTCGACAGCGAGCACTCGGCCATCTTCCAGTGCCTCAACGGCGAGGGCAACAACGCCATCCGCCGCATTCTCCTCACGGCCTCGGGAGGACCTTTCCGCCGGCTCAGCGCCGACGACCTCCAGCGCGTCACCGTGGACCAGGCCCTCTGCCACCCCAACTGGAAGATGGGGGCGAAAATCACCATCGACTCGGCAACGCTCATGAACAAGGGCTTCGAGATGATTGAGGCCCACTGGCTCTACGGCGTGGCCCCGCGCGACATCCAGGTGGTGGTCCACCCCGAGAGCGTGGTCCATTCGGCAGTGGAGTTTGCCGACGGTGCCGTGCTCGCCCAGCTGGGCACGCCCGACATGCGCCTGCCCATCCAGTATGCCTTCAGCTATCCACAGCGCCTCAACCTCCCCGGTCCGCGGCTCGACCTCTTTGCGCTCGGTGCCCTACACTTCGAACCGGCCGACGCCGAACGCTTCCCCTGCCTGCGCCTGGCCTACGAGGCTATCGAACGAGGCGGCAGCGCGCCCTGCGTGCTCAACGCGGCGGGTGAGGTCTACAACCTGGCCTTCCGCGAAAGGCGCATCGGGTTTACCGACATTCCCCGCCTCACCGAAGTGGCGCTCGCCCAGGCGGCTTTCATCGAGAAGCCTACGCTCGACGACCTCTTTGCCATCGACGAGGAGGTGCGACGAAACTGCACGGAAAGACTGCCCCGCTAAACACAGAAACGCTTTTTCCCCAACTAACAAACTGACATTCCCCACTCATTCCCCATGGAACTTTTCCTCATCCGAGCACTCCAGCTCATCCTCTGCTTTGCCCTGCTCATCCTTCTCCACGAAGGCGGCCACTTCCTGTTCGCGAAACTCTTCAAGGTGCGCGTCGAGAAGTTCTGCCTCTTCTTCGACCCCTGGTTCACGCCCTTCAAGTTCAAGCCCAAGAACAGCGACACGACCTACGGCATCGGCTGGCTTCCCCTGGGCGGCTACGTGAAGATTGCGGGCATGATCGACGAGTCGATGGACACGGAGCAGCTCAAGCAGCCCGAACAGCCCTGGGAGTTCCGCGCGAAACCCGCGTGGCAACGTCTCTTCATCATGATCGGCGGCGTGCTGGTGAACTTCGTGCTCGCCTTTGTCATCTATGCCGCTGTACTCTTCACCTGGGGCGAGACTTATGTGCCCATGAAGAACTATACCCATGGCCTCAAGTTCAGCACCGAAGCGCAGGAGCTCGGCTTCCGCGACGGTGACATTCTCCTCGCTATCGACGCGAAGCAGTGCGAGAAATTCGACGGCAACGTGTTCCGCGACCTCTCCGAAGCCCACTCGGCCACCGTGCTGCGCAAGGGTCAGGAGGTGAGCCTCTCCCTGCCGGGCAACCTCAACATGCTCGACATGATCAAGAATGAACCCCGCTTCGTGGACATTCTCCTGCCCTCGGTCGTAGACAGCGTGGTGCCGGGTACGGCCGCCGCCAAGGCAGGCATCCGCCCGGGCGACCAGATTACGGCCTTCAACGGCACGGCCCTCACGACGGTGAACGAGTTTAACATCGTGCGCGGCACGATGGACGACGTGCTTGCCTGCGCCTCAGCGGCCGACAGTGCCCGCCTGCGCCAGGCTACGGTCTGCATCAGCCGCGCTGCAGGACAGACCGACACGCTCAGCCTGCACCTCGATGCGGACTACAAGCTCGGCGTTGTCTGGAGAAATCCGCTCCAAAAGGAATACAAGACCGTGACCCGTGAGTATGGTTTGCTCGAAAGCATTCCCGCCGGCATCAGCCACGGCTGGAACGTGCTCTCGGGCTACGTGGCCGACCTGAAGTACCTCTTCACGGCCGACGGAGCCAAGAGTGTCGGTTCGTTCGGCGCTATCGGCAGCCTCTTCCCCGCCACCTGGGACTGGTGCCGCTTCTGGGAACTCACCGCCTTCATCTCCCTCATGCTGGCTTTCATGAACATCCTGCCTATCCCCGCCCTCGACGGCGGCCACGTGTTCTTCCTCCTCATCGAGGTCATCACCCGCCGCAAGCCGAGCGACAAGTTCATGGAACGCGCCCAGATGGTGGGCATGACCCTGCTGCTCCTGCTCATGGCGCTCGCCATCTTCAACGACTTCCGCAACTTCCTGTTCTAAGCCAGGCCGAAAACCTGCAAAAAAGTTGACGCTGCGCTTCCGCATTCAGCAAAATTCTCTATATTTGCACCCCGAAACCCGAACCTCAGGTTCAGGGACAACGCTTCGGGGCGTAGCGCAGTCCGGTTAGCGCACCTGCTTTGGGAGCAGGGGGTCGTGGGTTCGAATCCCGTCGCCCCGACATTATTTTTGAGTTAAACAAGACGAAAAGAGCCGAGAGTTTTGAAGCACATCAACTCTCGGCCTCTTTTTGTTTTTGCTACGGTTTGCCCCCCTGCCGTGCGCTCCCTCGCGCCGGGAAGCACCCGAGAGATTGTTTCCGCCCGGAAATAGAGCTTGTGGGCTTCTACAGAACGCTCGGAAATAACTACATTTGCACCGCCAAACTATCACGACATGAAAGAATCTTCCCGGGCCAAGCTCCTGCGCGCCGCCCTCTGCTTGCTGCTTTTGATGGTAGCCGTAACCATCTCACACTCGGCCGAGCCCCCTCAGAAGCCGCGCTCGGCCACCCGCGAACGCATCACACTCCGCCACGCCGACAACCTCCGCTTCGACCAGGGGGTGATGAACGGCGCGCAACGCCTGAGCGGCAACGTGGTGCTCGAACACGCGGGCATGGTGATGCACTGCGACAGCGCCCTGCTCTACGAACTCTCGCAAACCTTCGACGCCTTCGGACACGTGCGGCTCAACCAGGCCGACACGCTCACGCTCACGGGCAACCGGCTGCACTACGACGGCGAAACGCAAATAGCGGAAATGAGGGAGAACGTGACGCTTACGCACCGACAGCAACAACTCAAGACCGACAGCCTCAACTATGACCGACTCTACCACACGGGCTACTACTTCGAGGGCGGACAGCTCACCGACGGGGACAACCAGCTCTCGTCGGACTGGGGCGAATACCACACGGACACGCGAAAGGCTTCGTTCAACTACAACGTGGAACTCACCGCTCCCCGCTTCCGCCTGCTGACCGACACGCTCCACTACGACACGCAAACGAAATGGGCCGAAGTGGTCGGAAAGTCGAACATCTACTCGGGCGCAGACCGCATCTACACCGAACACGGCTTCTACAACACCGAAACGGAGTTCGTGAGACTGCTCGACCGCTCGAAGGCCTTCAACGACGAACGGACCATGGAGGGCGACACGCTCGTCTACGACAAACTCTCGGGGGCCATGGAGGCCATCGGCAACGCAAGCTGCTTAGACACGAAGAACAAGAACTTGCTCACGGCCGACTATGCCCGCTACAACGAACAGACAGGCGAAGCCTTTGCCACGGGACGTGCCCTGGCCCGCGACTTCTCGCAGAACAACGGCACCGACACGCTCTACGTTCACGCCGACACGCTGCGCATGTTCACCCACCACATCGGCACAGACTCAGTGTTCCGCCGCCTCCACGCCTACTTCCACGCCCGCGCCTACCGCTCGGACCTCCAGGCCGTGGCGGACTCGCTCGTGTTCTCCACACAGACACGCCGCCTCACGCTCTACCGCGACCCTATTCTATGGAGCGAAAACCGACAAATCGTGGGCGAGGAAATCAACATTTTCCTCAACGACTCTACACTGGACTCGGTCTACGTGGACCGGCAGGCACTCATGGTGGAACAGGTGGACTCTACGCACTTCAACCAAGTGGCCTCGAACCAGATGCGCACGTATTTCGAACAGGGCGAGGTGCGCGAAAACCAGGCCTTGGGCAACGTGATGGTCGTGAACTTCCCCTTGGAGAAAGACAGCCTCATCCTGTACCAGAACTATGTGGAAACGTCCCGCGCAAGGATGTTCATGGCGCAGCGCAAACTCGAGAAAATCTGGACACCGGCCTCCCACTGCTACTTCTACCCCCTGGGCCTCGCCCCGGAGGAGCGCACCCACTTGCCGGGCTTCGAATGGTT
>CALZMA010000030.1 GCA_945788445.1 uncultured Bacteroidales bacterium
TGGATTTGTTTTTTCAAAGCCTGCGATTGGTTGGGCGGAAGGCGGGAAGGGAAAATATTTTGGTGATATGCGCGCAATGCGCGCCCCGGTGTAATTTTACGTAGATGTCAAGCGTTCAACGCGCGCCCCGAAGGAAAATTACGTAGATGTCAAGTGTTCAACGCACGCCCCGAAGGAATTTTACGTAGGTACGAAGCGTTCAACGCGCGCCCCGAAGTAAATTTACGTAGATGTCAAGCGTTCAACGCGCGCCCCGAAGTAAATTTACGTAGATGTCAAGCGTTCAACGCGCGCCCCGGAGGGGCAACGAGCTCCCAGCCCAGGGCAAGCGACCGAAGGGAGCGACACCCTGGGTTAGGCAGAGGCGTTTCCGACACGCCCCCGGAGGGGGCAAAAGCAACGATAGAGGCGTTCAAATGGTGGCGCACGCCGCGTGCAAATGCGACATCGCCGCGTCCAAATGCGACATCGCCGCGTCCAAATGCGACAACGGCGCGTCCAAATGCGACAACACCGCGTCCAAATGCGATATCACCCCATTCAAATGCGATATCACCGCGTCCGAATGGGGCGACGCCGCGTTCAAATGCACCGATAAATCGCCCCTGCCGCTGCTTTTGCCCCCTCCGGGGGCGTATCGGACCGCATCCGGCATAACCCAGGGTGCCGCTCGCTGCGCTCGCTTGCCCTGGGCTGGGGGCTTATTACCCCTTCGGGGTGCTCGTTGAACGCTTGTGTACAAAATGAAATCCAAAACTATATTCATGAAACAACAGAACCCAATAAAAATAAATAAATCCTTTGCCAAGGCTCTCGCCTTGCACTATCATTTCATAAAATAGGCTGCACCGAATGCAGTACAAAAGGAAATCCTTTCGGCTTTCCTTTTGTACTGCATTCGGTTTGCACTATCTTTGCATAAAATAGGCTGCACCTCAGCAGTACAAAAGGAAATCCTTTCGGCTTTCCTTTTGTACTGCATTCGGTTTGCACTATCTTTGCACCGTCTAAGGGAAACGCGGTGCGAAAAGGCCGTTTTTCCGCCTCAACTAAACCCAAAGTCCAAACCAATGAAGCCCAAAAGCGTCATTCTCATCGTTCTCTCGTTCCTCCTCGGCGCACTTGCCGTGCTGGCGGAGAACGGCAAACACCACTTCACCCTCGTCATCGACGCAGGGCACGGCGGACACGACTCGGGCGCGCTCGGCAGCTACTCGAAGGAAAAGACCATCAACCTCAACGTGGCCCTCGCCTTCGGACGCCTCGTGGAGAACAACTGTCCCGACGTGAAGGTCGTCTACACCCGCAAGCGCGACGTGTTCATCCCCCTCCAGCGCCGCGCGGACATCGCGAACCAAAACAAGGCCGACCTCTTCATCTCCATACACACCAATGCGCTCCCCGGAGGCCGCCAAGCCTACGGCGCAGAAACCTATTCGCTCGGTATGCACCGCGCCGCCGCCAACCTCGACGTGGCCAAGCGCGAAAACTCCGTCATCACGCTCGAAAGCGACTACCAGCGCACCTACGAGGGCTTCGACCCCAACAAGGCGGAGAGCTACGTGATCTTCGAAATCATGCAGGACCACTACATGAAGCAGAGCGTGGACCTCGCACAGTGCATCCAGAAGTCGTACAAGCAGGCCGGCCGCCCCGACAAGGGCGTTCACCAGGCGGGCTTCCTGGTGCTCCGCAACACGTCGATGCCCTCGGTGCTCACCGAACTGGGCTTCATCACCACGCCCTCGGAAGAGGAATACCTCAACTCCGAAAAGGGCATCACGGAAATGAGCCGAAGCATCTACAACGGCTTCCTCGCCTTCCGGCGCAAGTACGACAAGACGGCACACGACCTCCCGCCCGACCTCCCCGCCAAGGTGGAGGAAGCGAAGCCGCAACTGGCACAGAACACGCCCCAGACCAACGAGGTGGAAGTAGTGCCCGTGCCCACAGTGCCTACGGAAAGAAAGGTAGATACGCCCGCCCCCGAGCCCAAGCCCGCCGCCAAGGAAACGAAGCCTGCGCAGAAGGAAACCAAACCCGCCGCCAAGGAAACCAAGCCTGCGCAGAAGGAAACCAAGCCCGCCGCCAAGGAAACGAAGCCTGCGCAGAAGGAAACCAAGCCTGCGCAGAAGGACACCAAGCCCGCCGCCAAAGGCTCCAAGTCCGCCAACGGCAAGAAAGAAACCGCGAAGAAGAAGCCTGAGCCCAAGGGACCGAAAATCGTCTACCGCGTACAGGTCGGCGCCGGCAAGAAAGAGATTTCCCCGAAAGACAGCCAGTTCAAGGGCCTCGCCATCACCCGCGTGAAGGAAGGCAGCCTCTACAAATACTTCTACGGCAGCTATTCCACCTACGCCGAAGCCCAGAAGGGCCTCCGCAAGGCAAAAGAGAAAATCCCCGGAGCCTACCTCGTGGCCTACGTCGACGGCAAGGCCGTCTCGGTACAGGAAGCCCGCAACAAGGAACAGAAAAAGTAACCCCCATTACCCGCACTTATGAAAAAGGAAACAAAAATCGCGCTCACGGCCGTGGTAGCCCTCTTCCTGCTCTTCATCGGCATCAACTTCCTCAAGGGCATCAACGTGTTCCAAGCCACCAACACCTACTACGTGAAGTTCAAGGACGTGGCAGGCCTGGCCGTGTCGAACCCCGTATACGCCAACGGCTACCCCGTGGGCATCGTGCGCACCATACGATACGACTACGGACGCGGCGAGAGCGTACTCGTGGCCATTGAACTCGACGACGAAATGACCGTGCCCAAGGGCACACGCGCCGAACTCGAAACGGAACTCATGGGCGGCGTGAAAATGCACCTGATGCTCGGCCCCAACCCCGCCGACCTCGTGGCACACGGCGACACCATCTCCGGCGGCATGCACGAAGGCGCCATGGAGAAGATGCAGGCGCTCATCCCGACCCTCGAGACCATGCTCCCGAAGGTGGACTCCATCATGGGAAACCTCAACCGCATCACCGCCGACCCGGCCCTCATCGAAACGCTCCACAACACGGCAGCCCTGACGGCCGAACTGCGCCAGACCACGGCGCAGCTCAACGCCATGATGCAGAAGGACATTCCCCAGGCCGTGGCTCACCTCAACCGCACCCTGGCCAACACCGAACAGCTCACCGGCAACCTGGCCAAGCTCGACGTGCAGCAGACGCTCAACCAGGTGAACTCCACGCTCAGCGGCGCACAGCAGCTCACCGAGCGCCTCACCTCCACCACCACCTTCCTCGACTCGAAGCTGCAGTCCACCGACAACACCCTGGGCCTCTTCCTGAACGACCGCGGCGTCTATGACAACCTCAACGCCACCCTCGCCCACTCCGACTCGCTGCTCATCGACCTCAAGGCCCACCCCAAGCGCTACGTACACTTCTCCATCTTCGGCAAGAAGGACAAATAGCCAACGCTCCACGCCCCTCCGGCCCGACCGCCGCGCGAGGCGCTTTCTCCAAGAGACACACGGCTTTTCAACCGTCCGGTGCCTGTGGCACGCCCTCCTCCCCGCGAGGCCGCGCCACAGGCACCGGCGCTTTTTTGTCGCCTCCGCATTTCTCTAATCCAGAAAAAAGAATGAATTTTGCAGTCCGCAAGGCCCGCGGACTGCCCGCACGGCCGCCGCAAGCCTTTATTCTGACACCACTATGAGCCCCACCACCCCACCCGCCTGGCTGCAATGCCTCGACATGTTGCGAACCACCGTGCCTGCCCAGCAGTTCCGCACGTGGTTCGAGCCCTTGGAGTACGTCAGCTTCGAGGAGGGCGTGCTGTTGCTCTGTGTGCCCAACCGCTTCTTCTACGACTATTTCGACAGCCACTTCGCGCCCTACCTCATGCAGGCCATGAAGGCCGTGTACGGGCCCACGGTGCAGCTGAAGTACAAGCTGAAGCCCGAACCCGTGCAGAACCCCGTGGTGGAGCCCCTCCTGAAGGTGGCACCCCCCGTGCAGAAGAACGCGCTCAACCCCGGGCAGCGCCCGGCCACCCTGCCGCCCATCGACCCGCAGCTCAACCCGCGCTACACCTTCGAGAACTTCGTGGAGGGCCAGAGCAACAAGCTCGCGCGCAACGTGGGGATCAGCATCACCGACACGCCGGGCAAGGTAGCCTTCAACCCGTTCTTCCTCTACGGCCCGAGCGGCGTGGGCAAGACGCACCTGGTCAATGCCATCGGCGTGCGCATACGCGAAATGCACCCCGAGAAGCGCGTGCTCTTCGTCTCGGCCCACGTGTTCAAGACGCAGTACACCGACTCCGTCATCCACAACACGCAGAACGACTTCATCAATTTCTACCAGACCATCGACGTGCTTATCATCGACGACATACAGGAGATAACCACGGCGAAGACGCAGCAGTCGTTCTTCCACATCTTCAACCACCTCCAGCAGAACAACCGGCAAATCATCATCACCTGCGACCGCCCGCCCGTGCTCCTCGCGGGCATGGAGGAGCGCATGCTCACGCGCTTCAAGTGGGGCATGACGGCCGAACTCGAGAAGCCCGACACGAAGCTCCGCCGCGACATCCTCATCTCGAAAATCCGCCGCGACGGACTCGTCATCCCGGCCGAGGTGGTGCAGTACATCGCCGCACACGTGGAAAGCAGCGTGCGCGAACTGGAGGGCATCATCAACTCCATCATGGCCTACTCCGTAGTGGACAACTGCGAGATTGACCTGGAGCTGACGCAGCGCGTGGTGGCACGCGCCGTGAACCTCGAACGCAAGGAACTCTCGGCCGACGACATCGCAGCCACCGTGGGACAGCGCTACGGGGTGAAGCCGAAGGAAATGGCGTCGAAGAGCCGCAAGCAGACCATCGTGCAGGCGCGCCAGCTGGCCATGTACCTCATCCACAAATACACCGACATGACCTACTCGGGCCTCGGACGCATGTTCGGCAAGCGCGACCACAGCACCGTGCTCTACGCCTGCAACCAAGTGGCCCACCGCATCGGCGTGGAAAAGAACTTCCGGCGCGAAGTGGAGGAAATCGAGGCCACACTGAAATAGCAGGGACGCCCGCGCGGCGTCCCTTTTCGCCCTCCCGCCCGCAGCCCGCCGCCCCGCATCCGCCCGGAGGCCCGACGGCCGCAGGCTCCGGATTTTCAGTCGCAGGCTTTGAAAAACCGAAAGCAGGCTTTGAAAAACCGGAAGCAGGCCCTGGATTTCCTGAAGCAGGCTTTGGAGGGACAACATCCCGGCCGCCGCGGCCGCCGCGGTGCCACACCATCATTTCCCGCGGGCGCACCGAAGCACCGCGGGCCTCATGCTACCTATATCATGGAACTTCTCAGACAAACCATCGAACAGTGGGTCGCCTCGGCCGTGTCCGACCCCGGCACGGCGCTCTGGACCACAGACGGCCTCCTCGTGCTGTGCAGCGTCACGCTGGCCGCAGCCGCCTACCACGCCTGCCGGCGCCTGGTTCTCCCCGCCATCCTCCACTTCGTGAAACACACGAGCGTCTCGTGGGACGACATTCTCCTCAACGCCCAGACGCTGCGCCACATCTGCCTGGTGGTGCCCGCCGTCGTCGTGTGGGGCTTCCTGCCCGGCGTGTTCGTGCGCACCCCCTGGCTTCAGGAGGGGCTCGAGCGGCTCACGGCCATCTACATCGCCGTGGCCACGACGCAAGTGCTGCTATCGGTGGTGAAGTCGCTGACGCAGCTCAACACCGACGCGCAGTCGGCCCGCCACCAGTATCTCCACTCGTTCTGCGGCGTGCTGAAGATCGTGGTCATCTTCATCTCCGGCGTCTGCATCGTGGCCATCGCCATCGACCGCAACCCGCTGAGCCTCCTGGCCGGCCTGGGCGCCACCTCGGCCGTGCTGATGCTCATTTTCAAGGACACCATCATGGGCCTCGTGGCGGGCGTGCGCCTCACGAGCAACAACATGCTCCACAAGGGCGACTGGATCACCGTGCCCAAGGCGGGACTCAACGGCTGCGTCGAGGAAATCACGCTCACCACGGTGAAGGTGCGCAACTTCGACAACACCACGGTGACCATCACGCCGCAAACGCTCGTCGACGACTCCTTCCAGAACTGGAACACCATGGAGCAGGGCGACGGCCGCCGCGTGATGCGGCAGGTCTTCGTCGACTTCCGTTCGCTCTGCCCCGTCACCGACGTGCTGCGCGAGGCCCTGCGCCGCGAGGGCTACGTCCGGGACGGCCTGCTCACCGAGGAAGAACTCGCCACGGCGGGCACGAACCTCACCCTCTTCCGCCGCTTCGCCGACCGCTTCCTCGCCGCCCACCCGGCGGTGAACCCCGCCATGCTCCACATGGTGCGCCTCCTCGAAGCCACCCCCACGGGCCTCCCGGTGGAGTTCTATTTCTTCGTCAGGGACAAGAAGTGGAAACACTACGAGATGGCCCAGGCCGACATCCTCGAAGTGCTCTTCGCCGCCCTGCCGCACTTCGGCCTGCGCATCTACCAGCGCGACGATTTCCGGCCCGCCGCCCCCTGCCCCGGGGGCCCGCAGCCCCAGCCCACCCCCGCCGGGTGAGGCCACGGGGAAAGAAAAAGTCGTTTCCCCTTGCATTCTTTCCGACATAATGCCTATTTTTGCAAAAAGGAAACGTATGTCAAACCGAACCCCAACCGCCATGAACCAGAACGCCAGCGCCTACGCCTACACCGTGGAGCCCTTCACGGAAGACTGCTTCGGCCACCTCTCGTGGGGCCGTCTGGGCAACCTCATCCTGCGCTGTGCCTCGATGCACGCGGGCCTGCACGGCTTCGGCTTCGAAGACATGAAGCAGATGGGCCACGCGTGGGTGCTCTCGCGCCTCGCCATCGAAATGGAACGCCCGCTGCCCACCGGAGCCCGCTTCGAGATCGAGACCTGGGTGGACCGCATCTACCGGCAGTTCACCGACCGCCACTTCACCGTGCGCCTCGCCGACGGCACCGTATGCGGGCATGCCACCAGCACGTGGTCGCTCATCGACTTCCAGAGCCGGCAGCCCGCCGACCTCACGCAGCTCGCCAACGGCGGCTTCACCCACACGCTCATCCCCGAACGGCCAGCCCCCATCGCCCCCGTCGGGCGCATACGCCTGGTCCACGCCAGCCACTCGGCCACGCACCGCGCGGCCTACACCGACCTCGACATCAACTGCCACTTCAACTCCATACGCTACCTCGAACTGCTCCTCGACCAGTTCTCCACGTCCCACCTCCAGGCCCACCCCGTGCGCCGCATCGAGATGGCCTACAGCCTCGAGGCTTACGTGGACGACGAACTCGAAATCTGGCGCGACGACGACCCGAAGAACCCGCTCCGCACGCTCTTCGAAATCCGCAAGCAGGGCAAGGACGTGGTGGTGAAGGGCAGCGTGGAGACATAACCCCCTGCTACCAACCTTCCAAATCTTGTGCCCCATGAAACGTTTACTCCTCTTCCTGGCCCTCCTCCTGCCGCTCAGCGCGCAGGCGGGCAACGAAAACAGCCGGAAAAAGCTGGTGGGCGTGTGGCAACAGGTCCAGAAGTCAGAACCCGACAACCGCCTCGTGCTCCTCCCCGTGTGGAAGATCGTACAGGCCGACGGCAACTTCTGCACCTTCCTCATCGCCAACCAAAGCGGCATGAGCATCATGACCAACCAGGGAACCTACCAGGTGACCTCCGACTCGACCTGCGTGGAGGCGGTGAAGGGGTCCATCACCGACCCCGAACTCATCGGCAAGCACAACACGCTGACGCTCCACTTCGTCTCGGACGACCTGCTCGAGGTGAGCTACCGCGTGCCCGGCGCCTCGCGCGACGGACACGAGACCTGGCGCCGCGTGAAGCTCGAACTGCCCTCGGAATAGTCCCCCGCGGCCGCGCAGGACGAAGCTCCCCCACTCCGAAACATCTATTCACACAAAGCATACTACTCACAACTTTCAATGGGAAAAGTATTGATCATCGGCGCCGGTGGCGTCGCAACCGTAGCTGCCCATAAGGTGGCCCAGAACACCGACGTGTTCAGCGAAATCATGATTGCCAGCCGCACGAAGGCGAAGTGCGACGCCATCGTCAAGGCCATCGGCCGCCCGGACATCCAGACGGCACAGGTAGACGCCGACAGCGTCGAACAGCTCTGCGAACTCTTCCGTTCGTTCCAGCCCGACCTCGTCATGAACCTGGCCCTGCCTTACCAGGACCTCACCATCATGGAAGCCTGCCTGCAGTGCGGCTGCTCGTACCTCGACACGGCCAACTACGAGCCGAAGGACGAGGCGCACTTCGAGTACTCCTGGCAGTGGGCCTACAAGGAACGCTTCGAGCAGGCGGGCCTCACCGCCATCCTCGGCTGCGGCTTCGACCCGGGCGTCACGTCCATCTACACGGCCTACGCCGCCAAGCACCACTTCGACGAAATCCAGTACCTGGACATCGTGGACTGCAACGCAGGTGACCACCACAAGGCTTTCGCCACCAATTTCAACCCCGAAATCAACATCCGCGAAATCACGCAGAAGGGCCTCTACTGGGAAAACGGCCAGTGGGTTGAAACCGAGCCGCTCGAAATCCACCAGCCGCTCAACTACCCCAACATCGGCCCGAAGGAGAGCTACCTGCTCCACCACGAGGAAATCGAAAGCCTCGTGAAGAACTACCCGACCATCCGCCGCGCCCGCTTCTGGATGACTTTCGGCGAGCAGTACCTGAAGCACCTCGACGTAATCCAGAACATCGGCATGTCGCGCATCGACGAGCTCGAATACACGGCCGAAGCCGCCGACGGCAGCGGTCCCGTGAAGGTGAAAATCGTGCCCCTGCAGTTCCTCAAGGCCGT
>CALZMA010000031.1 GCA_945788445.1 uncultured Bacteroidales bacterium
GAGCCGTCGGGGAGTTCTTCGATTTCCACGCGCACGGCGTCGCCGGGCAGGAGGTCTTCGATGAGTTCGGGCCACTCGATGAAGCAGAGTGCGCCGCAATAGAAGTAGTCTTCGTAGCCCATGTCGTAGACCTCCTCGAGCTTCTCGATGCGGTAGAAATCGAAGTGGTAGATGAGTTCGCCCGTCTGGTCGGAGCGATACTCATTGACGATGCTGAAGGTCGGCGAATTGACCACGTCGGTCACGCCGAGGGCTTCGCACACGGCCTTGATGAAGGTGGTTTTGCCGGCCCCCATTTTACCGTAGAAGGCGAAGACGGTGTTTTGGTCAATGTCCTGCACGAAGCGCTTGGCTGCTTCGGGGAGTTCCTGTTCGGAGTGGAGAATGATTTCCATGTGGATAAGCGTTTTGTATTTGGCGGCAAATTTACTACAAGGCGGGGAGGAAGGCAAAGATTTGGGGCGCGGATTTGGGGGCAGGCCGGGGCGGCGAGGCAAAAGCAGGGACCGGCCCACGAAAGCCGCCGATTGGAAATCCGAAGCCGCCGATTGAAAATTCAAAGCCGCCGATTGAAATTTCAAAGCCGCCGATTGGAAATCCGAAGCCGCCGATTGGAAAAACCGAAGGCAGGGCCCGGAGAAACCGCTGCCGAGGCGGCCACTCTGCAAGGCGGCTGACGGCACGCGCGGCCCCGGACGGAGCGGGCGACAGGGGCCTCGGGCGAAGTTTCCCGCTGACAGTGTGCAACATCTCGCAATTATGACGTACATTTGCGGGCACAAAAACACTGCGGCGCACGGAGCGCACAGCCGCCCGCAGCGGCACGCGCCCTGGGCCCAAGCTACCACAAAAATGAAAAAAGCTCTCATCACAGGCATCACGGGCCAGGACGGCTCCTTCCTGTCCGAATTTCTTCTCGAGAAGGGTTACGAAGTACACGGCACCATCCGGCGTTCCTCGGTGGACTTCCGCGAACGCATAGCCCACCTCGAGGGCAAACCGAACTTCCACCTCCACTACGCAGACATGGGCGACTCCATGAGCCTCATCAAGGTCATCGCACTGGTCCGCCCCGACGAAATCTACAACCTTGCGGCGCAGAGCCACGTGCAGGTTTCCTTCGACTCGCCCGAGTACACGGCCAACGTCGACGCCACCGGCGTGCTCCGCGTGCTGGAAGCCGTGCGCCAGTGCGGACTCACCCACACCTGCCGCGTATACCAGGCTTCGACCTCGGAACTCTACGGCAAGGTGGAGGAGGTGCCGCAGAACGAACAAACGCCCTTCCACCCCTACAGCCCCTACGCGGTGGCCAAACTCTACGGCTACTGGATTGTACGCGAGTATCGCGAGGCTTACGGCCTGTTCTGCTGCTCAGGCATCCTCTTCAACCACGAAAGCGAGCGCCGCGGCGAAACCTTCGTGACGCGAAAGATTACCCTCGCCGCCGCACGCATCAAGCAGGGCAAGCAGGAAAAACTCTACCTCGGCAACCTCTCTTCGCTCCGCGACTGGGGCTACGCCCGCGACTACGTGGAGTGCATGTGGCTCATGCTCCAGAACGAGCAGCCCGAGGACTTCGTCATCGCCACGGGCCAACAGCACTCCGTGCGCGAGTTCTGCCAGCTGGCCTTCCACTATGCGGGCATCGAACTGGAGTTCTGCGGCGAAGGGGCCGACGAGAAGGGCATCGACAAGGCCACGGGCAAGGTGCTCGTGGAGGTTTCGCCCGACTTCTACCGCCCCACCGACGTCGTGAACCTCTGGGGCGACCCCTCGAAGGCACGCCGCGAACTCGGCTGGGACCCGGGCAAGACGAGCTTCGAGGAACTCGTGCGCATCATGGTGGAACACGACATGGAAAAGGTGGCCCTCGAGCGCGCCTCGGACCATATCCGCACCAACCTCGCCGAATACCTCGAAAAGGGCATCGTGAAGTGATGCCGCCGTGCGCCTCGCGCGCGCGTATATATTATAGGTGTGGCGCGAAGGCCAGACGACCAGCGCGCCACACGCCATTTTTTCTCTCCAAACCATGCAAGCTGACTCTAAAATCTACGTGGCGGGCCACCGCGGTATGGTGGGCTCGGCCATTGTCCGCGAACTGAACCGCCAGGGCTACACGAACATCATCACGCGCACCCACGCCGAGCTCGACCTCACGCGGCAGGCCGACGTGGAGGCGTTCTTCGCCGCCGAACGCCCCGAATACGTGTTCCTCGCCGCCGCCAAGGTGGGCGGCATCGTGGCCAACCAAAGCGCACTCGCCGACTTCATGTACGAAAACATGATGCTCGAGATGAACGTTATCCATGCGGCCTGGCAAAACGGCTGCCGCAAGCTGGAGTTCCTCGGCTCGTCGTGCATCTACCCACGCCTCGCCCCGCAACCGATGAAGGAAAACTGCCTGCTCACCTCGGAACTCGAGAAGACGAACGAGGCGTATGCGCTGGCCAAGATTTCGGGACTGAAATACTGCGAGTTCCTCAACCGCCAGTACGGCACGGACTACATCAGCGTGATGCCCACCAACCTCTACGGGCCCAACGACAACTACCACCCGACCCACAGCCACGTGCTCCCGGCACTCATCCGCCGCTTCCACGAGGCCAAGCTCCAGGGCCTCCCCAGCGTCACCTGCTGGGGCGACGGCAGCCCGCTCCGCGAGTTTCTCTACGTCGACGACCTGGCCAACCTCTGCGTGTTCCTCATGAACCACTACAGCGGCAACGAAACGGTGAACGCCGGCACGGGACAAGAACTCTCCATCGCCGAACTCACCCGCCTGGTGGCCCGGACGGTGGGCTACGAGGGCGAAATCCTCTGGGACACCTCGAAACCCAACGGCACGCCCCGCAAGCTGCTCGACGTCTCCAAGGCCCGCGCCCTCGGCTGGGAGGCACGCACCCCGCTCGAGGAGGGCATACGCCTGGCCTACGACGACTTCCTGCACAACCCCATGCGGGCCGAACGCTGACACCCGCAACTGATTATTCATTTCACCCCTCTCACTTTCCAACATGGAACAACAAACCCACTTCTCGGGCCTCTCTGACGCCCAGGTGGCCGAAAGCCGCCAAAAACACGGGGCCAACACGCTCACCCCGCCCAAGAAGGACCCGCTCTGGAAGCAGTTTCTCGAAAAGTTCGGCGACCCGCTCATCATTGTCCTCCTCATCGCCGGCTTCTCCTCGGTGGGCATTTCGCTCTACGAGTATTTCGGCCTCGGCGAAAGCGCGGAGGTGTTCTTTGAGCCGGTAGGCATCTTCATAGCCATCTTCCTGGCCACGGGACTTGCCTTCTACTTCGAACTCCAGGCCGACAAGGAGTTCAGCATCCTCAACCAGGTGAACGACGACGAGCCGGTGGAAGTCATCCGCAACGGCAACGTGACGCAAGTGCCGCGCCGCGACATCGTGGTCGGCGACGTGGTGGTGCTCAACACGGGCGAGGAAATCCCCGCCGACGCCGTGCTCCTCGAAGCCACCGCACTCAGCGTGGACGAAAGCACGCTGACGGGCGAACCCGCCTGCGCGAAAAGCACCAACCCCGACGACGCTGACCCCAACGCCACCTACCCCACCGACCACGTGATGAAGGGCACCAAGGTGATGGAAGGCCACGGCCTCTGCCGCGTGGAGCGCGTCGGCGACCAGACGGAGCAGGGCAAGGTCTTCGTGGCGGCGCAGATAGACAACAGCGTGAAAACGCCGCTCAACGAACAGCTCGAATGGCTCAGCAAGTGGATCACCCGCCTGAGCTATGCCTTCGCCCTCTTCATCGTGGTGGGCCGCATCTTCTCCTATGTCATCCGCCCGGACTTCGACTGGAACGACTGGATGCCCTTCCTGGCCTACGTGCTCCAGACCATCATGATTGCAGTGACGCTGATCGTGGTGTCTGTGCCCGAGGGCCTGCCCATGGCCGTCACGCTCAGCCTCGCCTACAGCATGCGCCGGATGCTCAAGACCAACAACCTCGTGCGCAAGATGCACGCCTGCGAAACGATGGGCGCAACCACCGTCATCTGTACCGACAAGACGGGCACGCTCACGCAGAACCAGATGCGCGTGGACGAGATGGTGGCGCTCAACGGCGAGGAGGGACGCGCCCTCTTCCGCGAAGGGCTGGCCGTGAACTCCACCGCCGAACTCGACTTCACGGCGGGCGACCGCCCGCAGGTGCTGGGCAACCCCACCGAGGGCGCCCTGCTCCTCTACCTCCACGGCGAGGACACCGACTACCGCCCGCTGCGCGAACAGGCACAGGTGGTGGAACAGCTGCCCTTCTCCACGGAACGCAAATACATGGCCACCGTGGTCGAAAGCCAGGCGCTGCCCGGCCGCCGCGTGCTCTTCGTGAAGGGTGCGCCCGAAATGGTGCTCGCCCTCTGCGACTCGATCGACGGGGGCATGACGAAGGAGGAAATCGCGCAGCGCCTCGCCGCCTGGCAGGGCCGCGCCATGCGCACGCTCGGCTTCGCCTGCCAGGTGCTCGCCGAGGGTGACGCCACCATCGCCGAAGAGCGCGTAGTGGCCAAGGGACTCCACTTCATCGGCCTCGCCGCCATCGCCGACCCCGTGCGCGCCGAAGTGCCCGGGGCGGTCAGCGAATGTATCGGCGCGGGCATACGCATCAAAATCGTCACGGGCGACACGCCGGGCACGGCAAAGGAAATCGGACGCCAAATCGGACTCTGGACAGACGCCGATTCGGACCGCAACATCATCACGGGACCGGAATTTGCCGCCCTCTCCGACGCCGAACTCGAAGCGTGCATCCTCGACCTGAAGATTATTGCCCGCGCACGCCCCATGGACAAGAAGCGCCTCGTCGAAACGCTCCAGAAGCTCGGCCAGGTGGTGGCCGTGACGGGCGACGGCACGAACGACGCGCCCGCCCTGAAGGCCGCCCACGTGGGCCTCTCCATGGGCGACGGCACCTCGGTGGCCAAGGAGGCTTCGGACATCACCATCGTGGACAACTCCTTCACCAGCATCGGCAAGGCCGTGATGTGGGGCCGCTCGCTCTACCAGAACATCCAGCGCTTCCTCCTCTTCCAGCTCACGGTGAACGTGACGGCCTGCCTGCTCGTGCTCTGCGGCGCGTTCATGGGCACCGAGGCCCCGCTCACGGTGACGCAGATGCTCTGGATCAACCTCATCATGGACACCTTCGCCGCCATGGCCCTGGCCTCGCTCCCGCCCTCGGAACGCGTGATGCGCAACAAGCCGCGCGACCGCCGCTCGTTCATCCTGAACAAGAACATGGCGCTCAACATCGTGGGCGTGGGCGGACTCTTCTTCGTGATGCTCCTGGGCTTCCTCTACATCTTCCAGCATGCCGAGGTGCAGCAGCTCACCGACTTGCTCCACCTCGAACTGGGCGAAAAGGGCAAGATGACTGCCTACGAGCTGACCCTGCTCTTCACCATCTTCGTGGTCACGCACTTCTTCTACCTCTTCAATGCGCGTGCCTACGAAACGGGACGCAGCGCCCTCCACTTCAAGGGCTGCAACGGCCTGCTGACCATCTCGGCCATCATCCTGGTGGGCCAGATTCTGATGGTCGAAGTGCCGGGCATCCAGCAGTTCTTCAACGTCACGGGCCTGAAGTTCATCGACTGGGTCATCATCCTCGTCGGTTCCTCCCTGGTTCTCTGGGTCCGCGAGCTCTGGAGCCTGCTCAAGCGCCTCGCCGCCTGACCCCGCCCCCGCCCCCACCCTCTCCATCCCGGCACCCCGCCCTTCCAATCCCAGGCTTTGAAATTTCAATCGCAGGCTTTGAAAATCCAAAAGCAGGCTTTGAAAATTCAATCGCAGGGACTGAAAGGCCGGGGTGCCGGGACTTTTTCCCCATCTACGAGACTAAAATCTCACGGCCGCCCGAAGCGATTCGCGCGGCCGTTTTTTTTGTTGCAAAAAAAGTGAATAAATATTTGGCGTGTGGAAGAAAAGGCATAGATTTGCCCCGGCGAAGAACAACTGCGGCAAACGGGCACGCAAGCCCAAGCCTGACAGCCGCGGACCGACACGCCGATACCTTAAATCCTATTTTTCTGCACCATGAAACCCTCTCAAGCCGGAACACTCGAAAGCGGCGATATCTTTATCCAGGTATTCCCCGCCGACACCGATGGCATCGAAATCGAACTCGACAGCACGGTGGCTTACCAGTTTGGCGAACAAATCAAAAAGGTCATCCTCGAAACGGCCTCGCAGCTGGGGCTCGAACGGGCCTACATCGAGGCCGTGGACAAGGGCGCACTCGACTGCACCATCCGCGCCCGCACTACGGCAGCCATCGAACGCGCCACGGGCAAGTCTATCTTCGACGTGTAGCCCCGGGCCCCGGGCGGGCCAACCCTCTCCTTTTATTATTTACACTAACCTTTCTTCGAAATACCCCTGACTATGCAGCGACTCAGAAGAACCATGATGTTCGTGCCGGGCAACAATCCCGGCATGATGGCGGACGCGCATATCTACGGACCGGACTCTATCATGCTCGACCTGGAGGACTCGGTCACCCTGGCGGAAAAGGACGCCGCCCGACTGCTCGTGTACCACGCACTCCAGAGCGTGGACTACGGACAGACGGAAATGGTCGTGCGCATCAACCCGCTCAGCACACCCTTCGGCCGCAAGGACATTGAAGCCGTGGTGCGCGCCGGCGTGGACGTCATCCGTATGCCCAAAACCGAAACGGCCGACGAGGTCCGCGAGGTGGAGGCCGAAATAGAGCGCGTGGAAGAGCGCCTCGGCTGCCTCGGACGCACCCAGATCATGGCGGCCATCGAAAGCGCCCTGGGCGTGGTGAACGCCTACGACATTGCCACGGCCTCGAAGCGCATGATGGGCATCGCCCTCGGCGCGGAGGACTACTGCGCCAACCTCAAGACGCAGCGCTCGCAGACGGGCGACGAACTGCGCCTGGCCCGCGAAACCATCGTCGTGGCCGCGCGCGCCGCAGGCATCGATGCGCTCGACACGGTCTACTCGAACCTCAACGACATGGAGGCTTTCCGCGCCGAAGTGGAGTTTATCAAGACACTGGGCTTCGACGGGAAGTCTATCATCAACCCGCGCCAAATCGAAGTGGTCAATGAGGTCTTCGCGCCGAAGGAGAAGGACATCCAGAAGGCACGCACCATCCTCGCAGCCATACGCGAGGCGGAAGCGAGGGGCTCGGGCGTGGTCGCAGTGAACGGAAAGATGGTGGACCGCCCCGTCGTGATCCGCGCACAGCGCACCATCGAACTGGCCAAAGCCTCAGGGCTCATCGACAACGAGGATTTCTAAACACGACTTACCTTTTTCCAGATGAAAGCACTCCAACAAAGGGCCGCAGACCTGAAGGCCGAGGCCCAAAGACTGCATAAGCAGGTTTTCGAACCGGCTTCCATTGCCCCGAAGGTGACTACGCCCCGCGCAGACCTCCAGGCGCAAAGCTCCAAACTGACTTCGCTCGAAGAGGCCATCCGGCGCTCGGGCCTGAAGGACGGCATGACCATCTCCTTCCACCACCACTTCCGCGGAGGCGACAAGGTGGTGAACCTCGTGGTGGACAAGCTCGCCGAAATGGGCTTCCGCAACCTCCACCTCGCGGCATCGAGCCTCACGGACGTACACGCGCCGCTCATCGAGCACATCCGCAACGGCGTCATCAGCCGCATCTCCACCTCGGGCCTGCGCGGCGAACTGGCACGCGAGGTGTCGATGGGCCTGATGGACGAACCGGTCGTCTTCCGCAGCCACGGCGCACGCGGCGCGGCCATCGCGAACGGCGAACTCCACATCGACGTGGCCTTCCTCGGCGCTTCGTCGGCCGACCCCCTGGGCAACGCCTGCGGCTACTCGCGCTCGGAAAACGCGAAGAGCATCTGCGGCTCCCTGGGCTACGCCCTGCCCGACGCGCAGTACGCCGACAAGGTCGTCATCCTCACGGACGACCTCGTGCCCTACCCCAACACGCCCAACGCCATATCGGAGCACCACGTGGACTACGTGGTGAAGGTCGACTCCGTGGGCGACTCGTCCAAAATCTCCTCGGGCGCCATCCGCGACACCAAGAACCCGCGCGACATCCTGCTGGCCAAGCAGGCAGCCAAGGTGGTGGTGGCCAGCGGCTACTTCAAGCCCGGCTTCTCCATACAGACGGGTTCGGGCGGTGCCTCGCTCGCCGTCGTGAAGTACCTCCGCGAGTCCATGATCCGCGACAACGTGAAAGCCTCCTTCGCCCTCGGCGGCATCACGGCCCACATGGTCCGCCTCCACGAGGAAGGGCTCATCGAACGCCTCGTCGACGTGCAGTCGTTCGACAAGGTGGCGGCCGAATCGCTCAAGGCCGACGCCATGCACAAGGAGGTGTCCGCCTGCGAGTACGCCAGCCCCGAAGAACCGGGCTCGGCAACGCACTACCTCGACGTGGTCATCCTCTCGGCCCTCGAGGCGGACATCCACTTCAACGTGAACGTGCTCGTGGGCTCGGACGGCATCATCCGCGGCGCCATCGGCGGACACCCCGACACGGCCGCCGACTCCGCACTCAGCATCGTGGTCTGCCCCCTCCTGCGCGGACGCATTCCCTGCGTGGTCGA
>CALZMA010000032.1 GCA_945788445.1 uncultured Bacteroidales bacterium
GATTTGCGCGCGCTTCGCGCGCTTTTGGGGCACGTTGGAGCGGTGTTTTTCAGTGCTTTTCAGCGTGTGGGGCCCCCGCGGAAATTGGGCGGGGGCGGCATCTCTATAGGTTCAGTCGGGGCTTCGTGGGCGGGGCGGGTATTAGCGCACGAAGCATTTCTCCTTTCCACAAATGTACATGCCCTTCACGAGGGGGCGCGAAAGGCGGCGGCCCGAGAGGTCGTAGAGCGGTTCTTCCGTGAAGCGCAGGCGGTAGAGGTGCTGGGAAGACTTGTAGGGTATGGCGAAGGGGGCGAGTTCGAAGGGCGAGGCTATGGCGCACGCCACGCACTCTTGGAATTTTGCCCAGTTCTCCTCCGTCACGGGGAAGAACGGGCGCTTGTCGGCGTTCGCCTCGCACAGCGCTGCCGAAGGCGGCACTCCCATGAGCGACACGCCGAAGGCAGGAGCCACCAGGGTCTCGAACCACGTGAGCGCCAGCAGGTAGTGACCCGCACCGTAGGCGATGTGCGTGCCGTCGCGGGTCAATTCCTGATAGTCGTCGGTGAAAGCCCGTGCGTTCTGTATGGCCGTTCCCGAGGGGATGAGCACGTCGAAACCGCCGCCGCCGAGCAACTGCTGCACGGCCTCCCCGATGTTCTTCCAGCCCTTCCGGCTGTAAGGCTTGCAGCTGAAGGTCAGTGCGTGCGACCACGTCATGTGCCAGGCCAGTTTCACCTCCGGGTTCGGGCATTCTTGGCGGATGGTGTTCACCAGCATGTCAGCGTGGGGCGAGTAGAACGAATAATTGTCGGACTGTTTGGAGCACTGCTGCAACACCACCACGTCCCAAGGCTCGCGCAGCAGCTCGCGCAAGGTCCAGTGCTTGTTTTCCGGCTGGAGACTGCCTCCCATGCCATACATCTCCTCAATCTCGCGGTTCTGCGTCAGGTGATTGCTCCAGTATTCCAACGAAGCGCCCCCGTGGACCACGCAGCAAATGCCATACTGCGCAGCCCCCAGGCCGGCCTGTTGCGCCATCCGTTCCAGGTAGCGCGTGGCGTCGAGGGTGTAGCTGTTGCCTATGCACAGCACCCGCAGCGTGGTGTCCTGCGGGTCGTCAGTGGGCGAAAGCGCAGGGCCGTCGGAGGCCGCAGCCAAGCCTGCGGCCCGAAGCAGGCCACAACTCCAGATAATCCCGGCGAGCAGGACGAGGGCGAAGCGTTTCAGTTGCTTGTGCATAGCGTGTAGATTGAAGGAGAGGTTGTGTTTCCGAAGCATGGCGGCAGGCCGGGTGTTGCCCGCCCGCCGCGGGGCCGGCTATTCGCCCCAGTCGTTGCGGTCGAGGTTGCGGTACTGCACCGCCTCCTTCACGTGGCGCGGCCCGATTTCGGCCGAGCGGTCGAGGTCGGCGATGGTGCGCGCCACCTTGAGGATGCGGTCGTAGGCACGGGCCGAAAGTCCCATGCGCTGCATGGCCCGGGTGAGTACTTCCCTCGCTTCGGGCGAGAGCGTGGCAAAGCGTTCGAGGTGCTGGCGCTGCATCTGCGCGTTGCAGTGCAGTCCCTGTATGCCCCTGAAGCGTTCCGTCTGGATGTCTCGGGCCGTAATGACGCGGGCGCGGATGTCCGCACTGCTTTCCCCCTTCGGCGCGTTCGCCAGGTCGTCCACCGAGACCGAATTGACCATTATCTGAATGTCTATGCGGTCGAGCAGCGGGCCCGAGATGCGGTTCATGTACTTCTGAATCTGTCCGGGCAGGCAGTGGCACTTCCCCGAAGGGTGGCCGTAGTAGCCGCAGGGGCAGGGGTTCATCGAGGCAATGAGCATGAACGAGCAGGGCAGCGTGGCCGTGTATTTCGAGCGGGAAATGGTAATCTCGCGGTCCTCGAGCGGCTGGCGGAGCGTTTCCAGGGCCGAGCGGGAGAACTCGGGGAGCTCGTCGAGGAAGAGCACGCCGTTGTGGGCCAGGGAGATTTCGCCGGGCTTGTAGGTTGCGCCGCCCCCGATGAGCGCCACGTCGCTGATGGTGTGGTGGGGTGCGCGGAAAGGTCGCTGCGCAATGAGCGAAGTCTGCGCGTCGAGCTGTCCCGCCACGGAGTGGATTTGCGTCGTTTCGAGGCTTTCGGCCAGGGTGAGTTGCGGGAGAATGGAGGGGAGGCGCTTGGCCATCATGCTCTTGCCGCAGCCCGGCGAACCGATGAGGATGAGGTTGTGGCCGCCCGCCGCAGCGATTTCGAAGGCCCGCTTCACCGTCTCCTGCCCCTTCACGTCGGCAAAGTCGAAGGGGAAATCCGTCTGCGCGGCATAGAACTCCTCCCGCGTGTTCACCACGGTCGGTTCGAGCGTCGCAGGGTCCTTGAGAAAGCCGATGACCTCCTGCAGCGTTTCCGCCCCGTAGACCTTCAGGCGGTTCACCACGGCCGCTTCCCGCACGTTCGCCTTCGGCACAATCAGGTGGTCGTAGCCCTCGGCCCGCGCCTTGATGGCGATGGAGAGTGCGCCCTTCACGGGGCGGAGCGAGCCGTCGAAGCCCAGCTCGCCCACGAAGAGCGTGCGCTTGAGCAGGTCCTCTTCGGGTTGCAGGATTTGCAGCGACACCAGCATGCCGATGGCCAGCGGCAGGTCGAAGCCCGAACCTTCCTTGCGCACGTCGGCCGGGGCCAGGTTCACGCGGTACGACATGCGGTTGGGCAGCACGATGCCCGTGCTCTGGAGCGCAGCCTCCACGCGCATGCGGCTTTCGCGCACCGTACTGTCCGGCAGGCCCACCATGATGAAGGCAGGCGTGGGCTGGTGGGGCGGCACCTGCTTGCAGTCTATTTCGAGATAAACCAGGATGGCCGACAAGCCATTGACGGCGGCGGAGTGGATGGTGGCAAGCATGGCTCAGAGTTTCAGTTCGTCAACTTTCGTTACGTCGCGCTGCACAATGCGGCCCTCGGCATCCACCACCATGCACGAAGGCACGTAGCGCAGGCCGAGCTTCTGGGCGAGCGGCGACTCAAAGGCAAGTCGGTCGCAGATGATGGGGCATTGCAGCGAGTCGGACTTCAGGCGGTTGCGGAGCACCTCGCGGTCCACGTCCATCGACACCACGATGCAGGCACAGCCGCTTCCGGCCTGCGCCACCTTGCGCCGCAGCTGCCGCGCGAAGGCCTGGCTCTCGCCCTGCCACATGCCCAGGCAGGCTATCACGAGCTTCCGGCCGCGGAACGTCTCCGAACTTACCTTCTCCCCGTCGATGGTCTCGGCCGTGAAGCTGGGCAACTGCCGGCCCACGCCGTTCTCGAAGACGGGGCGGTAGAACTGGTCCAGGTAGTTCACCGCCTTGCCTTGGGGCTGGGCCTTCTTCAGCACGTCGAGCAGCTGCAGCGCCGTGGCGGCGTCGGGCGACTTCTGCACGGCAAAGTAGCGGCGGAAGACAGCCACGGCTGCCAGGGTCGAGGCGTGGGAGCGCACGAAGTCGGCGGCGGCGAGGCGGTGGTTGCTCTCGGGCCCCGTGAGGTTGGCCTGGCGGAACTCCGTGAGCATCTCGTTCTCCTCCGTGCCCGTCACCTCCGCTTCGCCGATTTTCGAGGCATCGCCGCGGAGCTTGATGGTCTTGCCGGGTTCGAGCACCACGTAGGTCTGCGTGAAGTTGGGGTAGAGGAGGGTGAGCAGCGTAGGCTCCGTGAGTTTCCGTTCGTAGATGAACTTGCCGTCCTCGATGCGCACGGTGTCGACGCCGTCGAACGAGCCGTCCTCGCTGTACACGTAGAATTCCGCGTTGTTGATGTTCTCGAGTTTGCCCTCGAAGCGTACGCGGTCCTTGTCCGGGCCACAGGCGAGCGTGAGCCACAACAGTGCGAGAAGGCAGCTGAAAGGGTAAAATCTTTTCATGGGGTCTGGGGTTTGTGCATGCTTCGGGACGTGGGGCATCCCGGAGGCGTGCGGTTACTTCGGCATACGGCCAGGCGGGGTGGCCGGAAAAGCACAAAGGGAGAATGTAGAAAACCGACGGCTTTCCGCATCCTCCCTTGTGGTAGTTATAGAATAAGGTCTATGCGACGCACTTACTTCACTAAGTTCAGGAATGCAGCGTCGTTGAAGAGCGAGACAAATTCGAGGTCCTTCTGGGCGTACTGCTTCAGCGAGCTGTCGAGTTCGAAGGCCTGCTTCAGGTTGCTCACCACGGCGGCATCCTGGTTGGTGCGTACGGCCACGATGGCCTTGAGGTAGCTTGTCATCGCGTCGGGCGTAGCAATGCGGCTGAGCGTAGTGGCCGCGCTGCTGTAGTCCTTGTTGAGGATTTGTGCCAGGGCGGCCGAGTTGGAGTTCACGCCCTTCAGGCACTGGGCGGCCTGGGCATAGCTGCCTCTTGCCACGAGCAGGTTGCCGAGCACCTCGTTGTAGTTTTCGGCCGTGGTAGCCTTGGAGAGATACGTTTCGGCGGCCGCGTCGTCGCCCTCGGCGAGCGCCACGAGCGCCAGGTTCGCATTCGTTTCGGCGGCGTCGGCCTTCACCGTAGCAGCCTGGGCCAGGTAGTTCTTGGCAGCGGCGAGGTCACCCTCGGCGAAAGCCAGCGTAGCCAGGTTGTTGTAGGCGCGGTAGTCCGTGGGGTAGAGTTGGGTCGTCTTCTGGAACACGTTCTTCTGCTCGCCGGCATTTTCCGTGAGCGTGGCGGCGTAGAGCAGTTCCTCCACGGAGAGCTGCTTGGCGTCGGCCTTGAACTGTTCCTGGATTTCGTCGTCGCTGCGGCCAATGAGGTTGTAGTTGATGGTGAGGCGTGCGCGGCGGAGTTCGGGCAGGATTTCCTGGGCCAGTTCCTGGAAGCCGGCCGAGAGGTTACGGATTTGCTGTTCGCGTTCCTCGGGGTCGGTGTACATCGAGAGCACGCGGAGGATGACGTCCTTGTCCTGGATGTTCGAAGCCTTCACCAGTTCCTGGAAGCCCTCCCAGTCCTCAGCCGTGTAGCGCTTTTCCACTTCGGCGTCGAGCTGAGCCTGCTTCAGCTGCTTGTCCACGTAGTCGCCCGAGGAGTTCTGGCGCTTTTCGGCGAGGGCCGTGTTCACCTTGATGGAGCCTTCCGGCGAGGCGTAGGCCGACACTTCGATGTTGTCCAGCATGAGGCCCTTCTGGTCCGCCTTGATGTCGCGGAGCGTCTGCACGAATTCCTGCACAGAGGTCGAGGAGAGTTCGCTTGTGCGGATGTTGGCCTGGTTGATGAGGTATTTGATTTGCGCCTGCTTCGTTTGCTTGATGGCATACTGGTAAGCGTCGGGCGCCACGGCCGTGTGGGACGAGCCCACCGTGCGGCCCACGAGTTCCGAGGTAGCCAGCACGCCGTCGGCCACCTTCACGGCCGGCACCTCCACCACCTTCTTGCCCACGCGGGCCTGGAACGTGAGGTAGAGTTCGCTCTTCTGCATGGCGGGCACATAGTCGAAGTTGTTCTTCATCGTGTAGTTGCCGCCCAGCTTGTAGGAGATTTCCTGGTCGTTGCCCTGCACCTTCTCGCCCTGGAAGGTAGCGCCCTGGCCCACGGCCTTGCCCTCGGCATGGCGGATTTCGGGCACAACGGTCACGACGGCCTTCTTCTTCATGTACTTTTCGGGGAAGCGGCCGCTGATGGTCACAGCCACCTTGCCGCCCGCAGCCTCCATCGGCGAGGGGGTTACGGTGAAGTTGTCGGCGGAGAGTTCGCCCAACTTGCTGCAAGAGGTCAGCACCAGTGCGCTGCCCATTGCCAAAGAGAAAAAGAGTTTGCTTTGCATGGAGTGAAAGAAAATAATTGTTTGCGAGTTGCAAAAGTAGTCATTAGGCCAAGGAAAAACCAAGGCGCGCCGGCCCTTTCTGCCGCCCGCGGGTCACTTCTTAGGTTTTTTTAGAGAAACGGCGTGGGGTGCGGCGGTGAGCTCATGCCTGTTCGCCCAGGCGTTTACACCATTTGCCGCCCAGCATGCAGTAGAGGCCGAGGGCGATGAAGGGCAGGCTCAGCACCTGTCCCTGGTTCAGTCCGATGGCCTGCTGCATGGCCACTTCCCACGGTTCCTGCACCTCCTTCACCCATTCCACAAGGAGGCGGAAGGTGAAGATGGTGGTGAGGCAGTAGCCGAAGAGGAAGCCCTGTCCCACGCGGCTCTCGCGCAGCTTGTAGAGCACGAGTCCGCCGAGGAAGAAGACGAAGTAGGCCACCGCCTCGTAGAGCTGTCCGGGGTGGCGGGGCAGCGTGTCGCCGTTGCGCACGAACACGAAGCCGAAGTCCGAGCCCGTGAGTTTGCCCACGATTTCCGAGTTCATGAGGTTGCCCAGGCGGATGAAGCAGGCGGCGATGGGCGTGGCCACGGCGATGTTGTCGAGCACGCGCATGAGGTTCACCTTGTATTTCCTCACGTAGAGCCACAGCGCAATCATCAGGCCCAGCGTGCCGCCGTGGGAGGCGAGGCCCGCGTAGCCCGTGAAGCGCCAGGCCCCGTCGGGCGTTTCGCGCAGGGGCAGCACCATTTCTATGGGGTGGCTCAGAAAGTAGCCCGGTTCGTAGAGCAGGCAGTGGCCCAGGCGGGCACCGGCGAGGATGCCCACGAAGCAGTAGAGAAAGAGCGATTCGAACTTTTCGGGCGGAATTTGCTGCCGCTGGTAGAGCTTCATCACCACGAGGTAGGCCAGTGCCAGGCCAATGCACCAGCAGAGGCCGTACCAGCGCACGTCGAACGAGCCCAGCGAGAAAGCCACTTCCGTAGGGTCCCAAATTACCATAGCGCAGGGTTTTTAGGGGTTTATATATATTATAGGAGTAGCGCTTACACGTTGAAGCGGAAGTGCATGATGTCGCCGTCTTGTACAACGTACTCCTTGCCCTCCACGTGGAGCAGGCCCGCGTCGCGCACGGCGGCTTCGGAGCCGAGGCGCACGTAGTCGTCGTACTTGATGACCTCGGCGCGGATGAAGCCCTTCTCGAAGTCGGTGTGGATGACGCCCGCACACTGCGGAGCCTTCCAGCCGCGGCGGTAGGTCCAGGCCTTCACCTCCATTTCGCCCGCCGTGATGAACGTTTCGAGTTCGAGCATGCGGTAAGCCGTCTTGATGAGGCGGTTGCAGCCGCTCTCCTCGAGGCCCACGTCCTGGAGAAACATCTGTCGCTCCTCGTAGGTTTCGAGTTCGGCGATGTCGGCCTCCGTCTGTGCGGCCAGCACGAGCACCTCGGCACCCTCTTCCTTCACCGCTTCGCGCACCTCGTCCACGTAGTGGTTGCCCGTGGCGGCCGAAGCCTCGTCGACGTTGCACACGTAGAGCACGGGTTTCGAGGTGAGGAGGAAGAGGCCCTTGGCGGCCTGCTGTTCCTCGCGGGTCTCGAACTGCACGCTGCGGGCACTCTTGCCCTGGAGCAGTGCCTCGCGGTAGGCCGTCAGTACGCCGTACTCCGTCTTTGCGTTCTTGTCGCCGCCCACCTGGGCAATCTTCTCCACGCGCTTGATGCGGTTCTCCACCGTCTCGAGGTCCTTCAGCTGGAGCTCCGTGTCGATGATTTCCTTGTCGCGCACGGGGTTAACCGAACCGTCCACGTGTACCACGTTGCCGTCGTCGAAGCAGCGGAGCACATGGATGATGGCGTCCGTCTCGCGGATGTTGCCGAGGAACTGGTTGCCGAGGCCCTCGCCTTTGGAGGCACCCTTCACGAGGCCCGCGATGTCCACGATTTCCACCGTGGTCGGCACGATGCGTCCGGGGTGGACCAGCTCGGCGAGTTTCGTGAGTCGTTCGTCGGGCACGGTGATGACGCCCACGTTGGGCTCGATGGTGCAGAAGGGGAAGTTGGCCGATTGTGCCTTGGCATTACTCAGGCAGTTGAACAGGGTGGACTTGCCCACGTTGGGCAGGCCCACAATGCCGCATTGTAAACTCATGTGATATCTTGCTTGTTTGTTTTGGGCGCAAATGTACTGCTTTTTCGGTGAATAGGACGAGAAAGGCGAACGCAAAGCAAAAGAAATGCCCGGGGAGGGAATGCTTTTGCACTGCGTTCGCCTTGGTGCGGAGGGGGAGGGAGGGGAGTGGGGCGGCTTACTTCTTTTCCAGTTTACCGTTGCGGAAGTAGAGCGTGTAGCGCTTGCCCTTCTTCGTCGGGAAGTCCATGCGCTGGTCGGCGTAGCGCACGTGGCACGTTTCGCCCGCGTCCGAAGTGATGGTGGCCTCGGCCAGTTTGCCCTTCTCCCAGCGGATGTCCACGCCGAAGTTGCCG
>CALZMA010000033.1 GCA_945788445.1 uncultured Bacteroidales bacterium
GACACGCGCCTCTCCGGCGACGGCACCATCTCCTGCGCCACCTGCCACGGCATTGGCACTGCAGGTGTGGACAACAAGCAGTACTCCGAAGGCATCAAGGGACAGAAGGGCGGCATCAACGCACCCACGTCCTACAACTCGGCCTTCAACTTCGTACAGTTCTGGGACGGCCGTGCCGCCACCCTGGCAGAACAGGCCGGCGGTCCTCCCTTGAACCCCGTGGAAATGGGTTGCGCTTCGTTCGACGAAATCTCCGCCCGCCTCGCTGCCGACGCTGACTTCTCCGCCAAGTTCAAGGCCGTCTACCCCGAGGGCTTCAACCAGGCCACCATCACGGACGCCATCGCCGAATACGAGAAGACGCTCATCACGCCGAACTCTCCCTTCGACCGCTACCTCAAGGGCGATGCACAGGCTCTGACCGCCGAACAGGTGGAAGGTTATGCGCTCTTCAAGGAATACAACTGCGCCACCTGCCACGCCGGCGTGAACATGGGCGGTCTGAGCTACGAACTCATGGGCAAGCGCGCCAACTACTTCCAGGACCGCGAGGTGAACGCCAAGTCGGGCCTGACGGACGCCGACAACGGCCGCTGGGCACAGACGAAGGTGGAGCGCGACCGCTACCGCTTCAAGACGCCTACCCTGCGCAACGTGGCCCTCACTTGGCCCTACTACCACGACGGCAGCGTGGCCACGCTCGAAGAGGCCGTAGCCATGATGGCACGCTACCAGGTGGGCCGCGAAATGGGCCAAGACGAAGTGAAGAAAGTGAAGAGCTTCCTCGACGCGCTCACGGGCCAATACAAGGGCCAGACGCTCACGAACACGAACAAGCAATAACAACCCTTGCCCGCGCCCCAAGGGCTGAGGCAAACATACATCGTGCGCCCTGCATGGAGCAGCTACCTGTCTATGGTGTAGCATGCTGCCCATGCAGGGCGCATTGTATGTGTCGTGCTTCCAAAACCTGGGACAGGAAATCCAAAGCCTGCGACTGAATTTTCAAAGCCTGCGACTGAAAATCCAAAGCCGCCGACTGAAAAGCCAAAGCCTGCGACTGTGGTTTGGCCCCCTGGCATACGCTATACCTCCCGAAGTGGCAACTGCACGCAGCGCAGGGATGCCCCACTCGAAGGCGGGCACATGCGCTCTCAATGAATTATTCTTCTTACTTTTGCACGAAAAAGCAACTCCACTCTATACGCATGACTCTCGCTAACGCTAACAAAGTGGCCATCAACTCGCTGGCGCTCTACGTGAACATGGTGGTGACCATGGGCGCTACCCTGCTCGGCACGCGCTTCGTGCTCCAGGCCCTGGGGCGCGCCGACTACGGCATCTACGCGCTCATCGCGAGCATGGTGGCCCTGTTCTCGTTCCTCAACATTGCCATGGCAGCCGCCACGCAGCGCTACCTTTCGTTTGCCATGGGCGAGGGAAAGGACGAGGACTTGCACGCCATCTTCTACGGCAGCGTGCTCATCCACCTGTTCATCGCGGCCGTCGTGGCGCTCGTGCTGCTCGCCGGCGGAAGTTTCGCCGTGGGCCACGGACTGGACATTGCGCCCGACATGAGGGGCGCGGCCTACGTGGTACTCTGGTTCGTGACGGGCGGACTCGTCGCCACCATCCTCGCCGTGCCTAACGAGGGGACGATGAATGCCCACGAGGACATGGTGGCGGTGGCGGTCATCAACATGACGGAGGCCCTGCTGAAACTCGGGGCGGCGGTGGCGGTGCTCTTCATCGGCTCGCACCAGCTGGAATGGTATGCGGGACTCATCATGGGGGCACAGGTATTCTCCTTCCTCGCCAAACGGACTTACTGCCTCAAGCACTACGCCGAGACGCACTTCCGCTTCCACCGGCCGAAGGACTGGGCACTGCTGCGCCAGATGCTGGCCTTCGCGGGCTGGAACTTCATCGGCACGGGCTGCAACATGGCGCGCTACCAGGGCACGGCCATCCTGCTGAACCTCTTCTTCGGCCTCGTGACCAACGCGGCCTATGGCGTGGCGCAGCAGGTGAACGGCTTCCTGGTCTTCTTCGCGGGCAGCATCGTGCGTCCGCTCCGTCCGCGCCTCATCAAGTGTGAGGGAGCGGGCGAACACAATCGCATGATTGAACTGGCCTTCACCACGGGCCGCGTCACGTTTCTCATGCTCCTCCTCATTTTCTTCCCCCTTGCCTTCCACTTGCCCTACGTGCTGGGGCTCTGGCTCCACGAGGTGCCGGAGAAGACCGACTTGTTTTGCCTCGGTTTCCTGCTCATCGTGCTCATCAACCAGTCGACGGTGGGACTGAACCTCGCGCTGGAAAGTGTGGGACGCATCCGCCGGGTGCAGGAGGTCTGCGGCACGCTCCATCTGGCCTCGCTGCCCTTCGGCCTCCTCTTCTTCGCCCTGGGCTATCCCGCGGAGAGCATTCTCTACGCCATCATTGGAGAGGAACTGCTCTGCATCGTGCTGCGCCTGCGCATTGCGCAAAAGGATGCCGGTGTGCCCGTCGGGACTTGCGTGCGCACCATGCTCGTCCCGCAATGGTTCACGGCGACGCTGGGACTGGCCGTAGCCTGGGCTGTCCATGCGGCACTCTCCCTTCTGTCGTTGGGTGCGGCCGCTGCCTTCTGGGTAGAACTGCTGCTGCTTCCCACGCTGACCGCCCTGCTCGGCTACGCTTGTTGCCTCCAACCCGCGGAGCGCGTCTATGTGAAACGCCTGCTGCGGCTGCCCGCCGGTGGCCACTGACACCCGCGCCGCCGCATTTCCCGGCAATAAGCCCCCTATATTTTGCCCTTTTTAAATAAAGGTCCAACGCTGCTTCGCGAAGATAGGCTGCACCTCGGCAATACAAAAGCAAAATCTTCGATTTTTCTTTTGTACTGCGCTCGGTTTGCACTATCTTTCCATAAGACAGGCTGCACCTCGGCAATACAAAAGCAAAATCTTCGATTTTTCTTTTGTACTGCGCTCGGTTTGCACTATCTTTGCATTCGAATTTATGAAAGGTGAAGTAAGAAAGGATTCCGCCTGCACTGACGCACACGGAGTTCTTTCGGCTTTTTTAATGCTATTCCACTAAAAGCCTTATTAACCTCGTAACAAAACATTCAAACATAATGGCATACATGACTCAAGAGGGCTACGACAAAATGGTAGCCCAGCTCCGACACATGGAAACGATAGACCGCCCCGCTGCCTCGGCGGCTATCGCAGAAGCACGCGACAAAGGCGACCTCTCCGAAAACAGCGAATACGACGCGGCCAAGGAAGCCCAGGCGATGCTCGAAATGAAAATCAACAACCTCAAGGCCGTCATCGCCGAAGCGAAAATCATCGACGCCACGAAACTGCGCAGCGACGTCGTGCAGATTCTCTCCACGGTGGAAATGAAGAACGTGAAGAACGGCATGGTGATGAAATACACCATCGTGAGCGAAAGCGAAGCGAACCTCCGCGAGGGCAAAATCTCCAGCACCACGCCCATCGCACAGGGCTTGCTCGGCAAGAAGGTGGGCGACGTGGTCGACGTGAAAATCCCGCAAGGCACCATCCAGCTCGAAATCCTCAACATCTCGGTAGGATAAGTCTAACCCAAGGGTCTGCACGCAGGCCCACAATGCTCGTTGCACCATGACTATCTTCTCTAAAATCGTGAAGGGCGACATCCCTTCCTACAAATGTGCCGAGAACGAAGAGTTCTACGCTTTTCTCGACATTGCCCCGCTGGCACAGGGCCACACGCTCGTTGTGCCCAAACGCGAGGTGGACTATTTCTTCGACCTCACCGACGAGGAACTGGCCCGCATGATTGTCTTCGCCAAACGCGTGGCTGCCGCCATCAAGCAGGCTTTCCCCTGCCGCAAGGTGGGCATGGCCGTGCTCGGCCTGGAGGTGAACCACGCCCACATCCACCTCGTGCCGCTCCAGTCGGAGGGCGACATGGATTTCCGCAAGGACAAGCTCCAGCTCAGCGCCGAAACGATGCAGGAAACGGCCCAGCGCATCCTCGCCGCCTTCGAGGCGTAAGCCCCGGCTGAGGAATATAGAAAACAAAAAATCTTGGAAGAACGCCGCTCGCGGCCTGTTCTTCCAAGATTTTTTTGTTTGGTGAATGGTGCTGCCCGCTTCAGTCGAACACCTTGAAGCTGTAACCCTGTGAAAGCAGCCATTCGATGGCGCGGGGCAGGGCGTAGAGGAGCTTGTCGTGGCTCTTCAGCGAGTCGTGGAAGGTGATGATGCTGCCCGGGCGGGCGTATTTGCGCACATTGAGGAGCACGTCGCGCCCGTTGAGGCGGGTGGAATAGTCGCGGGTGACGAGGTCCCACATGACCACGCGGTAGCGCTGCTTCACCATGATGTACTGCTCCCACTTCATCCAGCCGTGGGGCGGACGGAAGAGGTCTGTCTGGAGATAGACGTTGGCCTTGTCCACATTGCGGAGGTAGGAGGAGATGCCGTGGCGCAAGCCGCCGATGTGGTTGAACGTGTGGTTGCCGAGGCGGTGGCCGCGCGACTTCACCATTTCAAATTCGGCGGGATGCTTGCGGATGTTGTCGCCGACCATGAAGAAGGTGGCCTTGATGCCGTAGTGGTCGAGCACGTCTAAGACCCAAGGCGTCACCTCGGGGATGGGTCCGTCGTCGAAGGTGAGATAGACGGCCCGCTCGTCGGCCGGCATGCGCCAGAGGGCATGGGGGTAGAGCCAACGGAGGAATTTGGCAGGTTGCTCGATAATCACGTGGGTGGATGGGGGGATATGTTATTGAAGAAAAGGGGAAGCCCTTCTGCGGCAGCGTCTACTGGCAGAACGGCTTCCCCGATGTTTGTTCCCGCACTATTGCTGCATCTGGCTCTGGTATGTTTCAAAGCCAAGGGCAAACGCTTCGGTGCGCGAGATGTGGTCAATGCGCTTCTGGTAAACGGCATATTGTGCCGCATCGCTTTCCATCAGCGACCTGCTGGCCTCGATGATGCTCATCACCAGGAAGTAGGTGGTGCGGCGATAGGTCTGGATGTGTGCCGAACCGAGCGAGTTGAGGTAGGTCAGGTACTTCAGGTCGTAGTCGAGCACCTCCTTGGCCACGCGGGTTGCCTCCTTCTTGTTGCCCGCCTCGAGCCAGAGCACGGAGAGCTGCGACTCGTCTTCGGTGTAGGGGATGGTGGTGGCGGGGAGTTCCTCTTTGCACTTCTGGAGCACCTTCAGCGCGCGGGCCTTGTCGCCCTTGCGGAGCAGGTTGCTGGCCAGCGTGGTGAACATGCGGCGGTGCGTCTGGCACATGCGGCCTACGGTCTCGTCGAGGTAGATGTCCGGCTGCTTCACGTTGCCGAACTTGAAGCGCGTCATCATGTTTTTGTACATCAGCTCGCTGTCGATCATGCCCATCTGGCCGAAGTTGAACGGCGTGATGCGGTAAGCCAAGCCTTCGAGTATCAGGAAGTTCTCCAAGCCGGCGTAGTTGCCCGGACCGAGCGTCACGCTCATGTACATGGGCCGCTTCCAGTCGGCGTGGGCGAGCATTTCGTAGATCATGAGGTCCTGACGGTAGAGGCCGCCCTGCTTTTCGAGGGCACCCTTGAGCGAGATGACCATCTTGTCGGGGATGAGGTCGAGACTGTCGGGCAGCCACATGCCGCTCGCCTTCACGGCCTCCTTGTCCACGTTGATGACGACGGAGTCGGTCGGGATATAGCCGCCGCGCTCCTTCTTGGCGTAGTGGTCTATGATGTACGACATCTCGTAGGGGTCCACGTTGGGGTTATCCTTCTTGATGCGGTCGAGTTCGGCCTTTCCTTCGGGCTTGATGGGATAGTAGGCGTGCTTGCCGTTGTCCACGTAGTAGAGACGTTCCCAGGTAATGGGCAGCGCGGGCGAGTCGTAGGCCGGGCGGCGCATCTGGTCGGTGTACCAGTCGGTCTGGAGGTACGAGAGGTTGCAGACGCGGGTGTCGGTGCGGTTGCCTTCCACTTCCTGGTTGTACCAGAGGGGGAAGGTGTCGTTGTCGCCGTTGGTGAAGATAATCGGGTTGCCCTTGTCGGGGAGCGTGTTGAGGTAGTTCAGGCCGAAGTCGCGGCAAGCGTAGCGGTCCGAACGGTCGTGGTCGTCCCAGGTCTGGCTGACCATCTGCAGGGGCACGAGAATGCCGAGGACGGAGGCAAGGCCCACGGTGAGGGCGCTCTGCTTCTTCATCCATTTCTCAAACAGGGCGGCCAGTGCAGCCACGCCCAGGCCAATCCAGATGGCAAAGGCATAGAACGAGCCCGCATAGGCGTAGTCGCGCTCGCGGGGCTGCGAGGGTGTCTGGTTGAGGTAGAGCACGATGGCCAGACCCGTCATGAAGAAGAGGAAGAACACTACCCAGAACTGGCGCATGCCCTTGTCGCCCTTCATGTACTGCAAGCCCATGCCCAGGAGGCCGAGCAGGAGCGGCAGGCAGTAGAAGACGTTGTGTCCCTTGTTCTCCTCGCCCAGCTGCTTGGGCAGCAGGCTCTGGTCGCCGTAGAGGGCGTTGTCGATGAAGGGGAAGCCCGTGATCCAGTTGCCGTGCTCGAGTTCGCCCTGGCCCTGGTAGTCGTTCTGGCGACCGGCGAAGTTCCACATGAAGTAGCGCCAGTACATGAAGTTCACCTGGTACGAGAGGAAGAAGCGGAGGTTGGCGGCCTGGGTGGGCATTTCGCCGCTCATTTCGTAGCCTTCGGGCGTAGAGAAGGTCACGTCCTTCATGTCAATGTTGCCCAGCCACTGCTCGTACTGCCCCGAGTGGGAAGCGCTCCAGATGCGGGGGAAGAGCATGGTGAGTCCGGCGGGATAGCTCACGCCCGTGGTTTCCTCGATTTCTTCGTAGCGGTCGGCATCGGTGGGGTCGGCCTTCTCCACGCGCTGGGTGCGCATTCTGTGCTTGTACTCGATGGCACCGGCGGCGTAAGCCTGTCCCTGCGAGCAATAGGCTTCGCCCTTGAAGAGGGGATAGGAACCGTACTGTTCGCGGCTCATGTAGGAGCCGAGGGTGAAGATGTCTTCGGGGGAGTTCTGGTCCATCGGGGTGTTCTGCGTGGAACGGATCACGATGATGGCGTAAGAAGAGTAGCCTATCATGAGCATCAGCATGCAGAGCAGCGAGGTGTTGAGGAAACGCTTCCGCAACCAGTAGTTGCCTTCCTTGTCCTTGAGCTGGAGCAGTACGGCCAGACCACCTATGACTGCAAGACCCAACACTACGGAGAGGGCACCGTGGCCCATGAAGGGAATACCGAGCAGGGCTACGCTGAGCACGTAGAGGAAGGAGGTGCGCTTGCGGTTGAGGGTCGTTGTGCTCCAGATAGCGGCCAGCACGACGGCAATAAGGATGAGGATGTAGACTACCACGCCCGTGTTGAAGGGAAGCTCGAGGTCGTTCACGAAGAACCACTCGAACCAGCCGCCCACCTTCACGATGCCCGGCACAACGCCGTAGAGCACGGCGGCCACGAGGAGCATGGAGATGGCGAGGGCAACGAGCGAACCCTTGGCCGTGGCGTTGGGCTTGCGGCGGTAGTAGTAGACGAGGGCAATGGCGGGCAGACAGAGCAGGTTCAGCAGGTGAACGCCGATGGAGAGGCCCGTGAGGTAGAAGATGAGCACAAGCCAACGGTCGGAGTGGGGTTCGTCGGCGTGTTCCTCCCACTTCAGGATGAGCCAGAATACCAGTGCCGTGAACATCGAGGAGTAGGCATAGACTTCACCCTCCACGGCGGAGTACCAGAAGGTGTCGCTCCAGGTATAGGCCAAGGCTCCCGTGAGACCGCAGGCCATGATGAGCACGGTCTGCTGCCACGACTTCACCACGCCGTCGTCGGTAATCAGCATGCGGGTGAGGTGGGTGATGGTCCAGAAGAGGAAGAGGATACACAGGGCCGAAAGCAAGGCCGACATGATGTTCACGCAGAAAGCCACCTTTGTGGGGTCGTCCGTGAACTGTGTGAAGAAGTTGCCCGTGAGCATAAAGAACGGTGCGCCGGGGGGGTGACCCACCTCGAGCTTGTACGCCGTGGTGATGAACTCAGGGCAATCCCAGAAACTGGCCGTGGGCTCTACTGTCATGCAGTAGGTAAAGGCCGCAATCGCAAAGGTAATCCAACCCAGGAGGTTGTTCACCAACTTAAACTGCTTCATGTGAGATTT
>CALZMA010000034.1 GCA_945788445.1 uncultured Bacteroidales bacterium
AAATAGCCCGCCATAGCCCGGACGCGGCGGCTGAGGAGCTCGCGCCGCTGTTCGTAGACCGAACGCGGAATTTCCACATAGCAGGTATCGACGCGGCGCATCACGTAGGTCAGCTGCGGTTTCTCCTTGTGGGGGATGAAGTGGATGATGCGGCGGCGCGAGAGCTGCTTCAGCACCTCGTGGACCTGCTCCTCGGGGAGTCCGCTGCGCTCGGCGAGGCGGTCCTCCTCGATGGGCACATAGTCCACGAAGAAGCCTCCGTCGGAACGCAGCATGGCGTTGATCACGCGGTCCTGGGCAGGCGTGAGGTCGCGCACGTAGTAGAGCTGGTCGCGCTCCACGAGGAACATGGCCCGCGCGCTGTGGTGGTCCTCGAGGCTGAAGTGGATGTAGCCCGACTGCGTGAGCAGGTTGAGCGCCCCGATGAGGTTAGCGGGATAGTGGTGGAACACCCGGCAGAAGCGGTCGATGTCGAAGTCGAAGGTGCGTCCCTCGGCCTCGCCCTCGGCCACCTGGAAGAAATAGGCCAGTTCGGTGTACACGCGCCGCACGTAGTCGCGGTCCGGGAAAGCCTGCGCGAGGTGGCGGTCGAGGCGGACGGCATCGTAGTCGTCGTAGAGCAATACGGCGTAGGACGTGAGCCCGTCGCGGCCCGCACGCCCCGCCTCCTGGAAGTAAGCCTCGACGGAGTCGGGCACGTCGAGGTGGACCACCAGGCGCACGTCGGGCTTGTCGATGCCCATGCCGAAGGCGTTGGTCGCCACCATCACCCGCACGCGGTCCGTCTGCCAGGCAAGCTGGCGGTGCTCCTTCTCCAGGGGAGTGAGCCCCGCGTGGAAGTTGAGCGCAGCGATGCCCTCCTCCCGGAGCCTCTCGGCCACGTCCTCCGTCTGCTTGCGGTTGCGCGTGTAGAGGATGGCGCAGCCCGGCACGGAGCGCAGGATGTGGAGCGCCTCCTGCAGCTTTTCCTCGGCATGGCGGACCACGTAGCGGAGGTTCTTGCGGGCAAAGCTCATGCGGAACACGCGGTCGTCGCGGAAGTGGAGGTGGCGGCGGATGTCGTCGATGACGAGGGCCGTGGCCGTGGCCGTGAGGGCGAGCGCGGGCACGCCGGGCAACTTCTCGCGCACCTCCGCAATGCGCAGGTAGTGGGGGCGGAAGTCGTAGCCCCACTGCGAGATGCAGTGCGCCTCGTCGATGGTGAGGAGGCAGACTTTCATGCGCGTGACCTTGTTGAGGAAGAGCGGCGTGGCGAGGCGTTCGGGCGAAACGTAGAGAAACTTGTAGGCCCCGAAGACCGCATTGTCGAGGTGGCGCACGATTTCCTCGCGGCTCTGGCCGGAATAGACGGCCGCGGCGGGGATGCCGCGGCGGCGCAGGTTGTAGACCTGGTCCTTCATCAGGGCAATGAGGGGCGTGACCACCAGGCACATTCCCTCCATGGCGAGCGTAGGCACCTGGAAAGTGATGCTCTTGCCGCCGCCCGTGGGCATCAGGCCCAGGGTGTCGTGGCCCTCGGAGATGCTGCGGATGATGTCGGCCTGGATGCCGCGGAAGTCGGGGTAGCCCCAGTATTGCTTCAGGATGGCTCGGTATTTCTCCACGCTGTTGAATGAGGAATGAGAAATGAGGTTTGGGGATTATATAATCAAAAAAGGAATGAGGAATCGGGAATGGGGAATGGCTCCGCGCGCGGTCGGCGCAGCCTAATTCCCTGCTCCCAATTCCTCATTCCTTATTGGATGTCCGTGGGCCGAATGTCGTCGATCTGGAGCTGCACCTCGCCGCGCTTGTGGCTGTTCTCCTCCACGGAGTAGCAGATGTCGAAGGCCCGCTTCGTCTTGATGTACCGCGCCTGCGAGCTTTGGCCGAAGGCAATGCCGTTCATGATGTTGTTGCTCTTGTTGTCGACCAGTTCGAGCTTGATGTGCTCCTGCCCGCGGCCCACCACCTTGCTCGTGCCGTAGTCGTAGACCTTCTTGGTGCAGAAGAGGGGCTTCGGGTTGCCCGGACCGAAGGGCGCGAAACGGCGGAGCTGCTGGTAGAAGCGGAAGGTCACGTCGCGGAAGTCCAGTTCCGCCTCGATGTCGAGCGTTGCCTCCGTCTGTTCGTCGAGGATGTGCTCCGCCACGTAGGCCTCGAAGCGGCGGGTGAACTCCTCCACGTTCTCCACGGGCAGGGTGAGCCCCGCAGCGTAGGTGTGGCCGCCGAAGTTTTCCAGCAGGTCGGCGCAGCTCTGCACAGCCTTGTAGACATCGAAGCCCGACACCGAGCGGGCCGACCCCGTGGCCATCCCCTCGGAGCGGGTGAGCACCACGGCCGGGCGGTAGTACTGCTCCGTAAGGCGCGAGGCCACGATGCCGATGACCCCCTTGTGCCAGGCCTCGTTGTAGATGACCACGGCGCGCTTTCCGTCGAGCCCCGGCTGGAGCTTCACCTGCTCCATGGCCTCCTCGGTCATCTGCTTGTCGAGGTCCTTGCGCGCCTCGTTGTAGAGGTTGATGCGGCGCGCCTTCTCGAGGGCTGCGGCGTAGTCCTTCTCCACGAGGAGCTCCACCGCCTCCTTGCCGTTCTGCATGCGTCCCGAGGCATTGATGCGGGGGCCTATCTTGAAGATGATGTCGTTCATGGTGAGCTCGCGGTCGGCCAGTCCGCACACCTCGATGATGGCCTGCAGGCCGATGCCCGGGTTGGAGTTGAGGCAGCGCAGGCCGTGGTAGGCGAGGATGCGGTTTTCGCCCGTCACGGGCACGATGTCCGAGGCGATGCTGACGGCGCAGAGGTCCAGGAGCTGGTTGAGCTTGTTGAACTCGATGCCGTTGTTGAGCGCGAAGGCCTGCATGAACTTGAAGCCCACGCCGCAGCCCGAGAGGTCGGTGTAGGGATAGCGGTTGTCGCGGCGCTTGGGGTTGAGGATGGCCACCGCGTCGGGCAGGACGGGGTCGGGCACGTGGTGGTCGCAGATGATGAAGTCGATGCCCAGCTCCTTGGCGTAGGCAATCTCCTCGATGGCCTTGATGCCGCAGTCGAGGACGATGATGAGCCCCACGCCTGTGAGCGAGGCGTACTCCACGCCCTTGCGCGATATGCCGTAGCCCTCGTCGTAGCGGTCGGGGATGTAGTAGTCGACGTTGGAGTAGAACTGGCGGAGAAACTTATAGACGAGGGCCACCGCTGTGCAGCCGTCCACGTCGTAGTCGCCGTAGACCATGATGCGCTCCTTGCGCCCCATGGCCTGGTTGAGGCGGTCTACGGCGCGCTGCATGTCGTTCATGAGGAAAGGGTCGTGCAGTTCGGTCAGCGGAGGACGGAAGAAGTGGCGGGCCTGCTGCGCCGTGCGGATGCCGCGCTCGAGCAGCATCCTCGCGAGCGCCGGATGGATGGCCAGCTCTTCGGCGAGGGCAGCCGCGGCAGCCGCAGTGGCGGAGTCGGGGGCCTCGTAGTGCCATTTGTAGTTCATGCTGATATATCATTTTTTGTTTGTTTCGGAGTGGGTAGGAAGGTTGGGGGGAGGCGTGGTTCTCGCGCCGCCGGGGCAGGCGCACCACGCTAAGGGCTCGCTAAAGTACGCATATTTGGCGAATAAGCACCTGTTTCACAGTCAAAAAGTGGTTTGGCGGGGATTTTCGCGCCGCTCCGGGGGACAAAGAAAGCCCACGGCTTCGCCCTCCGGAACGGGGTGGACGAAGCCGTGGGCGGCAGGCAGCGACCGCGGGCGGCGCTTATTTCTTGCAGCCGCAGCAGCCGCTTCCGTCGAAGCAGTGGGTGCAGAGCTTGCACTTGGGCAGGCCGATGGCCTTCACGAGGGTTTCGAGCTTGTTGAAGCGGAGCGTGGTGAGGCCGAGGCGCTCGCGGATGATTTCCACCAGGCGGCGGTACTCGGGCGAGTCGGTGGTGGCGTAGCGCTCGAGGTTCTTGTTGGGGTCGCCCTCGAGTTCGCCGATAATGCGGCGGGTGATGAGCTCCATGTCGCTCTTGGAGTTGGTGAAGCCGATGTAGGGGCAACCGTAGATGAGCGGGGGACAGGCGATGCGCATGTGTACTTCCTTCACGCCGTCGTCAAAGAGTACGCTGACGTTGTCGCGGAGCTGGGTGCCGCGCACGATGCTGTCGTCGCAGAAGAGGACGCGCTTGCCGTTGAGGAGGTCGCGGTTGGGGATGAGCTTCATCTTGGCCACGAGCTGCCGCATTTCCTGGTTGGCGGGGGTGAAGCTGCGGGGCCAGGTGGGGGTGTACTTGGAGATGGCCCGCTGGTAGGGCTTGCCCAGGCCGGCTGCGTAGCCGAGGGCCATGCCGACGCCGCTGTCGGGGATGCCGCAGACGCAGTCGATTTCGGTGTCGTCCTCGGCGGCCATCATCTGTCCGTTGTCGAAGCGCATTTCCTCTACGTTGCGCCCTTCGTAGGTGGAGGTGGGGAAACCGTAGTAGACCCAAAGGAAGGAACAGATTTGCTGGTGGTCCTGGGGGGCACGGAGCTGCTCGATGCCGTCGGCGCGGAGGCGGACCACCTCGCCCGGGCCGAGGAAGCGGTCGATGGTGTAGTCGAGGTTGGGGAAGGCGGTGCTTTCGGTGGTAGCGGCATAGGCTCCCTCCTTGCGGCCGATGACGATGGGCGTGCGGCCCCAGTCGTCGCGTGCGGCGATGATGCCGTCGTCGGTGAGGAGGAGCATGGAGCAGGAGCCGTCGATGTGGCGGAAGACGTTCTCGATGCCTTCGACGAAGGTCTTGCCCTGGATGAGGAGGAGGGCGACGAGCTCGGTCTGGTTGGTCTTGCCGGAAGAGAGTTCGGCAAAGTGCATGTGCTGGTCGAGGAGCTGCTGGGCGAGGGCGTCGATGTTGTTGATTTTGGCCACGGTGACGATGGCGAAGCGGCCGAGGTGGGAATTGATGACGAGGGGTTGCGCGTCGGTATCGCTGATGATGCCGATGCCGGACCTGGAACCGGCGAAGCGGCCCAAGAGGGGTTCAAACTTGGTGCGGAAATAGGAACTTTCCAGGTTGTGGATGGAGCGCGTGAAGCTGTGCTCATCGGCATTGTAGGTGGCCATACCGCCGCGGCGCGTGCCGAGGTGTGAGTTGTAGTCTGTTCCGTAGAACAGGTCGGCTACGCAGTCTTGCTGCGATACCGTTCCGAAAAAACCTCCCATGTTGTCAGTAGTTTTATAGTGCTGTTGTCGTTTGAGGCGCCGCTCCGTCGGTGTGCAGCGATGGGGTACAGGGGGCCGGGGCTGCGCAGGAGGGGACGGGCGACGGCGCGAAATTACAAAAATGTGTAGTTTTATACAGAAAGGGCGGGGGTGTTTTTTCAGAATATTTTTCATCCAAGCCGCAGGGGGGAGGGCGCAGGGGAGGTCTGCACGGGGGGCCGCCGAAGCCGCCGATTGGTTTTTCAAAAGGCGGGATTGGATTTTCAAAGCCGCCGATTGAAAATGCAAAGCCGCCGATTGGTTTTCCAAAAGGCGGGGGCGGCTTTTCGCAAAGAGAAAAGCGTTGAAGGAGTACGCCGAAAGGTGCGGGGCAACAGGCGTTCAGGGCAGAAGGCTGAAGGGCCGGCCTTCAGCTCATAGCCCCGGGTGAAGCCCTGGGCTGGCCCGGGACTACATCCAATGAGCCCCGTAAGGGCGACAGCTCTATGCGGGTGTATAAAGGTGCCGCCCCAACAGGGCTCATCGTGTAGTATCCGGGCTAACCCAAGCCTTCAGCCTGGGTTATGAGGCAAAGGCCGGCCTTTCGGGCCTCCTCGCTGGACGCTTATTTTATTCTTTCCTTTCACTTGCTTTCGACTTAGCGCACCACGCGCTTTGTGCCGTTCACCACGTAGACACCGGCGGAGGGAGGCGTGGGGCAACGGCGGCCGTCGAGGCTGTAGACGGCGGGGGCGGCTGACTCGGGCGCAAGGGGGGCGGTGATGCCGGAGAGGTTGTCGGAGAGGTACATGGACCAGCCGGTTCCGCTCGCGGCAAGCCAATAGCCTTCGGGGGCGGCAGTGGGGGCGGCGGAGCCGATGCGGGTGACGAGGTTGCCGCGGTGGCCCCGGGCAAGGCTTTCGTAGTAATTGCTGCGCACGGTCACTTCCACGGGGCTCTCGGAGTGGATGCCGGCGGCACGGCGCACGGCTATCTGCTGCTCGATGGCTTCGCGGTCGCTGCCCTGCCAGTGGGGCCAGAAGACGCAGGGCACGCCGGGGGAGGAGAGGATGAAGGCGTAGGCCTGGGCCACGTAGCCGTTGAACTTGTTGCCGTCGCGGTAGGTGTCGTGGTTGTCGACGAAGGTGACGGCGTAGCGGTTGTAGTTGTGGTGGTGTATCATGCCGGCGGGCCGCCAGGTGGTCTGGTCTTCAATCCACGACATCTTGCTGTAGTTGCCCTTGGCGAGGCCGTCGTTGAGGGCGGCGTACTTCATGGGGAAGTCGAAGGCCATGCTGCGGCGGCCCGTGCCTTCGATCCAGGCGGCTACCTTGTCGTAGGAACCGTCCCAGTATTCGCCCACGGAGAGGTAGGGCGAGGTGGCCTCGTTGTAGAGGCCGACGTATTCGGCGCCGAAGCCTTTGACGAAGTCGTAGCGCCAGCCGTCGTAGCCGAAGTCGCCGCGGAGCCAGGCGAGGTAGGCTTTGCAGTCGTTCTGGACGTAGGCGGAGGTGTGGTCGAGGTCGCGCGCGCCGCCCCAGTCTTCGCCGGTGTCGGCAGCGCCGGTAGCCTTGCCGTACCATTTGCCGGCGGAGGTGTTGGTGTTCATCTCGTCGGTGCGGCAGATGTGTTCGGCGGTGAGCTGGTAGTTGCCGTAGGTGCCGAAGTCGTCGGCGGTGAAGTTGCCCCAGTCGCTGTCGCCCGCACGGTGGTTGATGACGATGTCGGCGAGGACGCGGACGTCGTGGGCGTGGAGGGTGGCGATGAGGGTGCGGAGGTCATCGGCGGTGCCCCAGCAGGAGGTCTGGTTGTTCCACTGGCGGGGGTGGTAGCCGACGTTGGTGCCGCCCACCGCGCCGCCGCCCTCGGCACTGGCCGATGGGGGCAGCCAGACGAGGGTGAAGTGGCGGGCTATCTCGGGCGCTGCGGCGGCGAGGGCCTGCCAGCCGGTCTCTTTCTGGGAGTCCCAGTAGAAGCCCTGGAGCATCACGTCTTCGCTTTCGACGGGGGCCTGTGCGCTGAGCGGGGCGGAGAGGATGGGGAGGAGGGCCAGAAGGGTGAGAATGCGTTTCATGGAAGGGGAATGTGTTTGGCGGAAAAAAGAAGATGAGGTTCGTGTGCCGAGCACAGTAGCCTCATCTTCCCATCTTATGATTTGCTCAAGAGGATTTTACTTCACGCTGCCGGTGCCTTCGGTGAAGTTGAGGTGGAGGCGCTGGCCGGCCTGTCCCTTCACGCGGGCCTGGTCGGGTCCGTTGCCGCGGAACTCAATCTTGCCGTCGAAGACCATGAACTCCATGCGCCACCAATCTACGCTTTCCTTGGGGTGAACGCAGACGCGGATTTCGTCTTCGGCCACGAAGGCGGGCGATACGAACTCGCCGCTCTTGTCGGCAGGGACGCTGAAGAGGTTGGCGGCCTCAACGTTCCAGGTGCCGGCGGTGTTGCCGATGAGGTAGACGTCGGGGGTGTAGGTTTCGAGCACCTTGTTGGTGGCGTCGAGGTAGAGGAGGTACCAGCCTGCCTTGCCTACGACTACGTTGCCCGTGCCGCTGAGGCCGGCGCCGGCGTGGTCGGCAAAGGTGAGCTGGTCAGCTCCGAAGTCGCCGCCCCAACCGGCCTGCGGGGCGAACTTGAACTCTTCGCCGGCGGAGAGATAGACAACTTTCCAGAACTGGCCGTCGACTCCGTTGACGGGAACGAAGGCTTGCCACTCGGTCCAGTTGTAGGCGGAACCGGTCATGTAGATTTCGGCACTGACGGGCTTCACGGCGTAGCGCCAGTTCTTCATGTCGAGGGTGACGCTGTACTTGCCGGCATCGCTGACCTTGAAGGCCTGGGGATTGTTCCACGTGATGAAGGTTTCGGTGGAGGTGTCGCTGTCGATGCTGCTGCCGTAGACCTTGCTCCAGTCTACGCCGCCGGCTACGATGGCGGACTTGGGCATGATCTTGAACCAGGCGGCACCCGTGGTTTCAAACACGCCTTCG
>CALZMA010000035.1 GCA_945788445.1 uncultured Bacteroidales bacterium
AACTCCTCATCTACCACACCGTCACCGACACCTGGGTGGCCGAGAGCCGTTCGCCCCAGCTTGCCCGAGCCGGTGCCGCACTGGTCGATATGGGCGGATCGTGGCTCGTGATAGACGGTGAAGAAAAACCCGGCGTGCGTTCGGCCGAAGTGACCGAAGTGAAGATGGCCAAGCGCACCGACTTTGGTTGGGCCAACTGGATTGTGCTTGTGGCCTACCTCCTCGGCATGGTTGCCCTGGGCTACTACTTCATGCGCCGCGAGAGTGGGGCCGACGACTTCTTCAAGGGCGGCGGCCGCATACCCTGGTGGGCAGCCGGCATCTCCATCTACGCCACCATGCTCAGCGCCATCACCTACATGGCCTACCCCGCCAAAGCCTACGCCACGGACTGGACCTACTATCCGATGCTCGTGACCATCCTTCTGGTCTCCTTCCCCGTCATCCGCTACTATCTCCCCTTCTTCCGCCGGCTCAACGTGACGAGTGCCTACGAATACCTTGAGCGCCGCTTCAATGCAGCCACGCGCCTCATGGCCTCGGCCCTCTTCATCGTCTTCATGGTGGCCCGCATGGCCCTCGTGCTCTATCTGCCCTCCCTCGCCCTCACCGCCGTGACGGGCATCGACCTCTATATCTGCATCATCCTCATGGCCGTAGTCACCATCCTCTACTGCACCATGGGTGGCGTGGAGGCCGTAGTCTGGGGCGATGTGGTGCAAGGTTTCATCCTTGTGGGCGGCGCCATCTTTGCCGTGGCCTACCTCGTGCTGGGCACCGAGGGCGGCGTGAGCGGCTTTGTGGACCTTGGTGCCGCGGCCGACAAGTTCCGCCTCTTCGACTGGAGTTGGGACTACCGCTCGGCCACTTTCTGGGTAATCCTTCTCGGCGGTATGGCCAACAACCTCATTTCCTACACCTCCGACCAGACCGTCATCCAGCGCTACCTCACCACCAAGGACGAACGCAGCGCACGGCAGAGCATCCTCATGAACGGTGCCATGAGCGTGGGCGTTTCCATCGCCTTCTTTGCCATCGGTGCGGGCCTCTACACCTTCTACAAGACCCACCCCGCCGACCTCGACTTCACCATGGCCAAGGCCGACACCATCTTCCCCTTCTTCATGATGAGCCAGCTCCCGCAGGGCCTCGCCGGACTCCTGATTGCAGCCATCTTTGCCGCTACGATGAGTACGATTTCGTCGAACATCAACTCCGTGGCCACCGCCTTCAGCGTGGACTTCTACCGCCGCTGGAAACCGCAGGCCACCGACCGCCAGACGCTCAGCGTGGCGCGCCGCACCTGTCTTGTGGCCGGCCTGCTCGGCATGGGCATTGCCCTCCTCATGGCCACGTGGGAAATCCTTTCGCTGCTCGACTTCTTCCAGGAAATCCTCGGACTCCTCTCGAGCGGTCTCGGTGGCCTCTTCCTGATGGGCATCTTCTTCCCCCGCATTGGCGGACGTGCCGCCTTGGTCGGCTTCGTGGCCGGCGTGGCAGCCGTGTTCCTCGTGCGGGCCTTCACGCCCACGAGCTTCCTGCTCTACGGCTTCATCGGCATGGCCGTTTCGGTAGGCGTGGCGCTGCTGTGCTCCTTCGTGCCCAGCGAAGAGAAGAACCTGGCCGGGCTCACGTGGCAAACGCTGGACGGCAAGGAGGAAAAATAAAGCAAGTTCCTATACCTATTTATATATATAAGCAAACCGAACAATGAAATACGATTTCAAACAACTCGCCGCCCAATACAAGAGCGAACTCCTCGACAAGGTTATCCCCTTCTGGCTCGAAAAGTCGCAGGACAAGGAGTTTGGCGGCTACTTCACCTGCCTCGACCGCGACGGCAGCGTGTTCGACACCGACAAGTTCATCTGGCTCCAGGGCCGCGAAGTATGGATGTTCGCCACCCTCTACAACAAAGTGGAGAAGCGGCAGGAGTGGCTCGACTGTGCCGTGCAGGGTGCAGAGTTCCTGAAGAAGTACGGCCACGACGGACAGCTCAACTGGTACTTCGCCCTCGACCGCGAAGGCAATCCCCTCGTGGAGCCCTACAACATCTTCTCCTACACCTTCGCCGTGATAGCCTTCGGGCAGCTCGCCCTCGCCACGGGCAACAAGGAGTATGAGGACATTGCCCGCCGCACCTTCGACATCGTGCTCTCGAAGGTCGACAACCCCAAGGGCCGCTGGAACAAGGCCGCCCAGGGTGCCCGCTCGCTGAAATCCTTCGCCCTGCCCATGATTCTCTGCAACGTGGCGCTCGAAATCGAGCCCCTTCTCGAGCCCGACTTCCTCCAGCGCACCATCGACACCTGCATCCACGAGGTGATGGACGTATTCTACCGCCCCGAACTGGGTCTCATTGTCGAACACCTCGGCACGGACGGCCAGCTCGTGGACTGCTTCGACGGCCGCCTGCTCAATCCCGGCCACGCCATCGAAGCCATGTGGTTCATCATGGACCTCGGCAAGCGTCTGGGCCGTCAGGACCTCATCGAGAAAGCCGTGGAAATCGCCCTGGGCGAAGCCGAATACGGTTGGGACAAGGAGCACGGAGGCATCTTCTATTTCATGGACCGCCTGGGCCGTCCCTGCCAGCAGTTGGAGTGGGACCAGAAGCTCTGGTGGGTACACATCGAAACCCTCATCACCATGCTGAAGGGCTACCGTCTCACGGGCGACAAGCGCTGCCTCGATTGGTTCGAGCGCGTCCACGACTATGTCTGGACCCACTTCACCGACCCCGAATACCCCGAATGGTACGGCTACCTCAACCGTCGTGGCGAAGTGCTCCTGCCCTTGAAGGGCGGCAAGTGGAAAGGCTGCTTCCATGTGCCCCGCGGCCTCTTCCAGTGCTGGCAGGTGCTCGAAGAGCTGGCAGCTGCGGAAAAGTAGCTGAACCCCATACAGCGACAGGATGGTGTGTGCAAAGCCAGCCTGTCGCCTTTTTTTGCATCTGTCCGCCGGTCCTGCCCGCCAAGTTCCCGCCGCCTTTTCCCCGTTTCGCCGTGGCTCCGTGTCCCGTCGGTAGGGGGAGAAAAGGCAGAAAACAATCGAAATAACATCGTGGAGGCCCATTTTCTTTAGTTTCTATAATAAAACCGCGCTTCTTTGCGTACGTTGTGCTATATTTGCGCCTATAACCATAACAAAAAGTAAATTAGCATGAACCTATTTATTCGTAAAACGAGTGAGGCCTTGCTCCACGAGGCCGAGAACGAAGGCGGAGCAGGCTTGCGGCGCGTGTTGGGCCCATGGGGGCTCATTGCGCTGGGCGTGGGTGTCATCATCGGCGCCGGTCTGTTTTCCGTCACGGGCATTGTGGCCGGCGAGCACACGGGTCCCGCCATTGTGTTGAGTTTTGCCATTGCGGCCGTAGCCTGCGCCTTTGCCGGGCTCTGCTATGCCGAGTTCGCTTCCATGCTCCCCATCTCGGGGTCGGCCTACACCTATTCCTACTTCACCATGGGCGAACTCGTGGCGTGGATTATCGGTTGGGACCTCGTCCTCGAGTATGCCGTGGCCGCCATGGCCGTGAGCGTCTCCTGGAGCCGCTACTTCTGCGTGATGCTCTCCGGTTTCGGCATCCATCTGCCGGCCGCGTTCGTCGCCTGTCCGGCCGATGGCGGCGTGTTCAACCTGCCTGCCGCCCTGTTGGTCGTAGTGCTTTCGCTCATCCTGGTGCGCGGCACGAAGGGCAGTTCGCGCTTCAACGACTTCATGGTAGTGCTCAAGCTCGCCGTGGTCGTAGCCTTCATTGCCATAGGTCTGCGCTACGTGAGCAGCGACAACCTCACCCCCTTCATTCCCGAGAACACCGGTGTCTTCGGCGAGTACGGCTGGAGCGGCGTGTTGCGCGGAGCGTCCATTGTCTTCTTCGCCTACATCGGCTTCGATGCCGTCAGCACGGCGGCCCAGGAAACCATCAATCCGCGGCGCAACATGCCCATCGGCATCTTGGGCTCCCTCCTCCTCTGCACCTTGTTGTACATGCTCTTCGCCTTCGTCATGACCGGCGTGGTAGACTATCATGCCTACATCGGCACCGACAGCATAGCCCCCGCCGCCACCGCCGTGGCCCACATGGGTCCCGTGGGAGCCGACGGCGTGGTTGTCCCCGCCTTTCCCTGGCTCAACCGCGGCATCATCTTCGCCATCCTGCTGGGTTATGCCAGTGTCGTGCTCGTGATGTTGATGGGGCAGAGCCGCGTGTTCTTCAGCATGAGCAAGGACGGCCTCCTGCCTCCGGTATTCTCCCACCTCCATTCCCGCTTCCACACCCCCGCCCGCAGCAACCTCCTCTTCATGGTAGTGATTGCCACCTGTTCGGGGCTTGTGCCGCCGGGCGTGGCAGGCGAAATGACCAGCATCGGCACGCTCTTCGCCTTCGCCCTGGTATGTCTCGGCGTAATCGTGGTGCGCCGCACGCAGCCCGATGCTCCCCGCAGTTTCAAGACGCCCCTCGTGCCCTACATCCCGGCCGCCGGTGTGGTATGTTGCGTGGCCATGATGCTCTTCCTCCCTGCCGACACCTGGATTCGCCTCGTCATGTGGATGGTGCTGGGCATCGACGTCTACTCCTTCTACGGCCTTCGCCACAGCAAGATAGGCGGAGGCACGGTGCGCCGCCACGGGCAGACCATCCTCAGCGCCATCGGCGTCTTCGTTTCCCTGCTGTGCGTCATCACGGGCCTTTGGCACCAGCAGACCGTAGGCTGGAATGCCGACCAAACGATGCTCTGGATAGCAGTGGGTTTTGGCGTGGGCCACATCTTTTTCTTCCTGGTGAGAGGCTTTACGGCCAAAAAATAAGCCTTTTCCAAGCATTTTCAAAGAAAAACGTGCGCTGCCGCTTGCAGTTCTTGAAAAAAGCACTACTTTTGCGCCGCAATTTTGCAGTTAATCAATCATTCATTCAAAACCATTATGATGAACCAGTACGAGACCGTTTTCATTATGACTCCCGTTTTGTCTGACCAACAGATGAAGGAAACGGTCGAAAAGTTCAAGGGTATTCTCACCGCCGCAGGTGCTGAGATTATCAATGAAGAAGAGTGGGGCCTCAAGTCAATGGCTTACCCCATTCAGAAAAAGTCCACCGGCTTCTACGAACTGATTGAGTTCAAGGGTGAACCCACCGTGTTGGCGAAACTCGAAACCGCTTACCGTCGTGACGAGCGCATCATTCGCTACCTCACCGTGAAGCTCGAAAAGTATGCAGCTGAATACGCTGCCAAGCGTCGTAACAAGTTTAACAAGAAGGAGGACTAAACAATGGCACAAGCACAATCTGAAATCCGTTATCTCACCCCGCCCACTGTGGACGTGAAGAAAAAGAAGTATTGCCGTTTCAAGAAGAGCGGTATCAAGTACATCGACTACAAGGATCCCGAATTCTTGAAGAAGTTCCTGAACGAGCAGGGCAAAATCCTGCCCCGTCGCATCACCGGTACTTCCCTCAAGTTCCAGCGCCGTGTGGCTCAGGCCGTGAAGCGTGCCCGCCACTTGGCTCTCCTTCCCTACGTAACCGATTTGATGAAATAATAAGAGGAGGCAATAAGATATGGAAATCATTCTGAAAGAAAACGTAGCCGGCCTTGGCTATAAGGACGACATCGTAAACGTAAAGAACGGCTACGGCCGTAACTACCTTATCCCCACGGGTAAGGCCGTGATTGCCTCTGAATCGGCAAAGAAAGTGTTGGCTGAAAACCTCAAGCAGCGTGCCCACAAGCTCGCCAAGATTAAGGCCGATGCTGAAGAACTCGCTGCCAAGCTGGGTGCCGTTGAACCTTTGAAGATTACGACGAAGGTTAGCTCCACCGGCGCTATCTATGGCTCTGTAAACGCTCTCCACATCGCTGACGAGCTCGCTAAGCTCGGCTTCGAAATCGACCGCAAGACGATCGTTGTGAAGGACGTGAAGGAAGTTGGTTCCTACAAGGCTGTTGTACGTCTCCACAAGGAAGTTTCTGTAGAAGTTCCTTTCGAGGTCGTAGCTGAAGAGGAAGCCTAAATTCTTCGTAGACTCTCTACTCCATTCGAGAATAACCATAGCCGCTTCCCCCACCGGGAGGCGGCTTTCTTTTGCTCCCCACCTCCCTTCCCGCGGGGCAGGCCGGGCAGCAGTCCGCCCAAGCGCGGCCTTTCCGCATCGTTTACCCCATCTCTCTCCCCCCATGCGCGTATTCCTCTACCTTTCCTTCGACGGCTCCGCATACCATGGCTGGCAGGTACAGCCCAACGCCGTCAGTGTGCAGCAGCGGCTCAACGAAGCCCTTTCCACACTGCTCCGCCAACCCACCGAGGTCACCGGGGCGGGCCGCACCGATGCAGGCGTACACGCAGCCATGATGGTGGCCCACGCCGATGTCCCCGATACGGTCGACCTTGCGCAACTCTGCTTCAAGCTCAACCGCATCCTCCCGCCCGACATTGCCGTGCAGCGCATTTGCCCCATGCAGCCCGAGGCCCACGCCCGCTTCGACGCCACGGCCCGCACCTACCACTACTGGGTCTACACCCGGAAGAACCCCTTCCGCAGGCAGTACGCGGCACGCATCACGTTTCCCCTCGACTTTGAGCAAATGAACCGTGCGGCTGCCATGCTCCTCGAGGTCAGCGACTTCACGAGCTTTTCCAAGCTCCATACCGACGCGAAGACCAACATCTGCCGCGTGACGAAGGCCCGCTGGGAAGAAGTGGAACCCGACCTCTGGCGCTTCGAAATCACGGCCGACCGCTTCCTGCGCAACATGGTGCGCGCCATCGTAGGCACCCTCGTCGAAGTGGGCCGCGGCCGCCTCACGCTCGAAGGTTTCCAGCGCGTCATCCGCGAGAAAAGCCGCCAGGCAGCGGGCGACTCCATGCCCGGCAATGCCCTCTCGCTGGTCCACATCACCTATCCCGAAACCCTTTTCCTCGACTGACCCCCTTGCCCATGCTTGCCCCCCAGATAGCCCATTCCACGCCCGAGGAGCGCCGCCAGTTCGTGCTCGAGCGCTACCATTGCCGCTATCCCGCCTGTGGCGGCTGCGGTTCGTGCCGCTTGCCCGGCAAGCGTCCGGCGCTCGAGGTGTTTGCCGACTACGTCGAAGGGCGCGTAGAGTTTGTAAAGATAGCATCCCAACTTTGGAAATAAAATAGCCTGAGCCATGAAGAATTTTCAACTCAAATCTGCCTACGCCCCCTCGGGCGACCAGCCCGAAGCCATCCGCCAGCTCACAGAAGGCGTGAAGCGTGGCGAACCGGCTCAGGTGCTTTTGGGAGTCACGGGGTCGGGAAAGACCTTTACCGTGGCCAATGTCATAGCCCAAGTGGGCAAGCCCACCCTCGTGCTCAGCCACAACAAGACGCTTGCCGCCCAGCTCTACACCGAGTTCAAGGCGTTCTTCCCCGAAAATGCCGTGGAATATTACGTCTCGTACTACGACTATTACCAGCCCGAGGCCTACATCGCCTCCACCGACACTTATATCGAAAAGGACCTTGCCATCAACGAGGACATCGACAAGCTCCGCCTCGCAGCCACCTCTTCCTTGCTCTCGGGGCGCAGCGACGTGATTGTCGTCTCCTCCGTCTCGTGCATCTACGGCATGGGCAACCCTGCCGCCTTCTACGAAAATGTCATCGAACTGCAAGTGGGGAAGACGCTCAGCCTGAACCGTTTGCTCGAAAAGCTCAATGCCAGTCTCTATGTGCGCAACGATGTGGCCCCGAAGGCCGGGAACTACCGCGTCAAGGGCGACACTGTCGATGTCTTTCTGGCCTACGCCGACGAACTTATCCGCATCAGCTTCTGGGACGAGGAAATCGACGGCATCGAGGAAGTCGATGCGCTCACGGGCCGGCGGCTCAACACGTTTGAAGACTACAAAATCTACCCTGCCAATCTCTTCCTCACCTCCAAGGAAACGCAGGAGCAGGCCATCCGCCAAATCCAGGACGACCTCGTGGCGCAAATTGCCGAGTTTGAATTGCAGGGGAAAACGCTCGAGGCGCAGCGCCTCAAGGAGCGCGTCGAGTACGACATCGAGATGATACGCGAACTCGGCCACTG
>CALZMA010000036.1 GCA_945788445.1 uncultured Bacteroidales bacterium
CCTGCGAACTGAGCGTCGGAGTGCATACGGCCGAGGGTGTCCGTCATACCGTAGGAAGCGGGACCGGCAGCCATGTTGTCGGGGTGGAGCGTACGGCCCGTACCGCCACCGGAAGCTACGCTGAAGTAAGGCTTGCCGGCGAGCACGCGTTCCTTCTTGTACGTACCTGCAACGGGGTGCTGGAAGCGGGTGGGGTTCGTAGAGTTACCCGTGATGGAAACGTCCACGTCTTCTTCCCACATGATCTTCACGCCTTCGCGCACGTCGTCGGCACCGTAGCAGTTCACCTTGGCGCGGGGACCGTCGCTGTAAGCGATGCGGTTCACCACCTTCAGTTCACCCGTGTAGTAGTCAAACTTCGTCTGCACATAGGTGAAGCCATTGATGCGGCTGATGATCATGGCAGCGTCCTTGCCGAGACCGTTGAGGATGCAGCGGAGGGGCTTGTCGGCGGGACGGCTCTGGTTGGCCATCTGTGCAATCTTGATGGCACCTTCAGCGGCAGCGAAGCTCTCGTGGCCGGCGAGGAAGGCGAAGCACTTCGTTTCGGGAGAGAGCAGACGGGCTGCGAGCTGGCCGTGGCCGATACCAACCTTGCGGTCGTCGGCAACAGAGCCGGGGATGCAGAATGCCTGGAGGCCTTCGCCGATATATTCAGCAGCTTCCACAGCGTCCTTAGCCTTTTCCTTGAGCGCGATGGCGGTGCCTACAACGTAAGCCCACTTTGCGTTTTCGAAGCAAATCATCTGCGTGCTCTCGCATTCCTGGTAGGGGTCGAGGCCATATTCTTCGCAAATCTGGTTAGCTTCTTCAATGTCTTTGATGCCGTGTTTGTTGAGCGCAGCGAGGATCTGCTTGATGCGGCGGTCTTGGCTTTCGAATTTTACTTCTCTAATCATTGTGTGGTCCTCCTTCGGTTAGTCTTTACGTGGGTCAATTGATTTAACTGCGCCCTGTTCGGCGGTGGTGCGGCCGTAGGTGCCCGTTACGCTCTTGAGCGCTTCGTCGGCAGCTACACCCTTCTTGATGGCATCCATGAACTTGCCCATGTGAACAAATTCGTAGCCACACACCTGGTCGTCCTTGTCGAGGAACATCTTGGTGATGTAGCCTTCGGTGAGCTGGAGGTAGCGGCTGCCCTTCACCTTCGTACCGTAGAGCGTACCCGTCTGGGAGATGAGGCCCTTGCCGAGGTCTTCCAGGCCGGCACCGATCACGAGGCCACCTTCGGAGAAGGCGCTCTGGGTACGGCCGTAGACAATCTGGAGGAAGAGTTCGCGCATGGCGGTGTTGATAGCGTCGCAAACGAGGTCGGTGTTGAGCGCTTCGAGGATGGTCTTGCCCGGGAGGATTTCACTGGCCATAGCGGCGGAGTGGGTCATACCGGAGCAGCCGATGGTCTCCACGAGGCATTCCTCGATCACGCCTTCCTTCACGTTGAGCGTGAGCTTGCAGGCACCCTGCTGGGGAGCACACCATCCCACACCGTGGGTCAGGCCCGAAATGTCCTTGATTTCCTTTGCTTGTACCCATTTGCCTTCTTCAGGAATGGGAGCGGGACCATGGTTGGGGCCTTTGGCTACGCAACACATGTTTTGAACTTCGTGTGAATATTCCATTTGTTAATAGCTGTTTGTGGGTTTGAGTTAGATATAGAATGTTTGTCCTATTTCATTATGCGGGCAAAGTTAGTGCAAACCGAAGATAATGGCAAAAGAAATGCAAAAAAGATTTCTTTAAAGTACGTTTTCTCTTTTGAGACTTTCGGCTGCACTCGAGGTGAAGGCCCGAACGCATGGCCCAGGGCCATGTACATCAGAAAAATCAGAAGAATCCGTAATCAAAAAAGGTTCCGTATCTTTATTGATTACGGATTCTTCTGATTTTTCTGATTCTTGGAAACCCGGGGCTTCACTCAGGGCCCTTTTGTAGAGCGCTTGCATACAAGTTTCTTTTTGGCTTAACGAAAACGTGCAGTTCGCCGGGCGGAAAAACGCGGAAAGGGAGTTGTGGCCCCTGGTGCGTGCGCCCGCCGCCTCAGTTGATGCGGTATTCGAAGCCTTCGGTTTCGTCGAGGAAGTTGATGAACCGGCTGTCCACGGTCATGCGGCAGTTGCGGCTGCGGAGCGTGAGGTGGTTTTGCTGTTGCAGGTCCATGAGGTTGATGTAGACCTCCGTCGGCCCGGGCGACTGGCGCACCAGGCTGCACAGTTCGGCCGCATTGTCCTCGGTGAGCTTGTCGATGCGCACGTTCACGGTCACCGACTTCACCTTCTGGTCCTTCACGTCGGAGAGGAACTCCACGCGTCCCACGTTGAAGTCGTAGCGCTCGTCGTTCCAGCGGCGCTGCTCCACCCGGGCCGTGATGAAGAGCGAATAGCCCTCCTTGAAGTAACCGCGCAGGCGTGCCCAGTCGTCGCCGAAGACCGCAAAGTCGCCCGCTCCGCTGTAGTCCTCTATTTTAATGATGCCCCCGGGCTTTCCCGTGCGGGTCTGCACCTCGCGCACCCCCGTGACGATGCCGCCCAGCGTGAGGTCGCGCCCGGCCAGTGCGGGAAGGTTCTCGAGTTCCGACACCTTCGTGTTGCAGACCTTGTCAATGATGATGCGGTAAGAGTCGAGCGGGTGGCCCGAGATGTAGATGCCGATGAGGTCGCGCTCGGCGTTGAGCCGCCGCAGGTCGCTCCATCGCTCGAAGTCCTTGGGCGGTTCGGGCTTAGCGATTTCTACGGTGGCCGCCGGTCCGAAGAGCGACATGGCGTTTTCCGCCTGGTCGTTCTGGTAGAGGTTGCCGTAGCGCATGAGCTGGTCCAGGAAGGTGTGGCCGTGGCCGTCGGGCTCGACGAAGGCTTCTCGGGGTACGTCCGTGAGGCTGTCGAAGGCGCCCGCCAGGGCAAGGCATTCGAGGGTCTTCTTGTTGCACGTGCTCAGACTGATGCGCTCCATGAAATTATAGACCGACGTGTAGGGCCCGTGGGCATCGCGTTCGCGCACGATTTCGAGCACGGCCGCCTCGCCCACGCCCTTCACGGCCCCCATGCCGAAACGGATGTCGCCGCTGTGGGTCACGCTGAACTTCAGGTAGCTCTCGTTGATGTCGGGACCGAGCGTGCGGATGCCCATCGACTTGCACTCGTCCATGAGCTTCGACACCGTCGAAGTGTCGCCCAGGCTTCGGCTCATCACGCCCGCCATGTACTGCGAGGGATAGTTGGCCTTCAGGTAGGCCGTCTGGTAGGCCACCCAGGAGTAGCAGGTGGCGTGGCTCTTGTTGAAGGCGTAGGAGGCAAAGGCTCGCCAGTCGTTCCAAATCTTCTCGAGGGCTTTCGGGTCGTGGCCGTTGGCCTTTCCGCCCTCGATGAACTTGGGGTACATGTGGTTCAGCTTGTCGATGAGCTTCTTGCCCATCGCCTTACGCAGGGCATCACTCTCGCCGCGGGTGAAGTCGGCAATTTCGCGCGAGAGGAGCATGACCTGCTCCTGGTACACCGTGATGCCGTAGGTATCCTTCAAGTACTTCTCCATGCAGGGGAGGTCGTAGGTGATGGGCTCCGCCCCGTGCTTTCGGGCGATGAACGAGGGAATGTACTGCATCGGGCCGGGGCGGTAGAGGGCATTCATGGCAATGAGGTCCTCGAAGGTCGAAGGCTGGAGTTCGCGGAGGTATTTCTGCATACCCGTTGACTCGAACTGGAACGTACCGATGGTGCGGCCGTCGCAGTAGAGCTGGTAGGTAGCCGGGTCGTCGATGCTGATTTCGTCGATGTTGAGCTCAATGCCGAGGCTGAGCCTGATGTTCTCCACGGCCTCCTTGATGATGGAGAGCGTCTTGAGCCCCAGGAAGTCCATCTTGATGAGTCCCGTTTCCTCGATAACCTTGCCCTCGTACTGCGTGCAGTGGAGTTCCTCGCCCGTTTCCTTGTCGCGTGCGGTCGACACGGGCACCCAGTCGGAGATGTCGTCGCGGCAGATGATGAAGCCGCAGGCATGCACGCCCGTGTTGCGCACGTTGCCCTCGAGCATCTTGGCGTAGCGGATGGTGTCGCGCAGGAGCGGGTCGGGCGAGGTCTCCGCCTCGCGGAGTTCGGGGATGGCCGCGATGGCGTTGGGGAGGTTCATCTTGGGCACCTTGCCGTCGGGTCCTTCGGGGAGCTTGTCGGGAATGAGCTTGCAGAGGCGGTTGCTTTCGGGAATGCTGAGTTTCTGCACGCGGGCCACGTCCTTGATGGCCAGCTTCGTGGCCATGGTGCCGTAGGTGATGATGTGCGCCACCTTTTCCGCCCCATACTTCTGCGTCACCCAGTTGAGCACGCGGCCGCGGCCGTCGTCGTCGAAGTCGACGTCGATATCGGGGAGGGAGATACGGTCGGGGTTGAGGAAACGCTCGAACAGGAGGTCGTACTTGATGGGGTCGATTTGGGTGATGCCGAGGCAGTAGGCCACGGCACTGCCGGCTGCGGAGCCACGGCCCGGGCCCACGCTCACGTCGAGCTGCTCGCGGGCGGCGCGGATGTAGTCCTGCACGATGAGGAAGTAGCCCGGGAAACCCATCGTCTTCATGATGTGGAGCTCAAACTTGATGCGCTCCTCTGTCTCTGCGTCCAGGGGCTTGCCGTAGCGGCGGTAGGCCCCCTCGTAAGCCAATTTGGCGAGGTAGTCGGCTTCGAGCTTGATGCGGTAGAGCTTGTCGAAGCCGCCGAGCTTCTTGATCTTCTTCATGCCCTCCTCGTCGCTCATCACCACCTTGCCGTTCTCGTCGCGCGTGAATTCCTCGAAGAGGTCTTGCTCCGTGAGCCTCCGGCGGTACTCCTCCTCTGTGCCGAAGTCGGCAGGAATGTCGAAGTTGGGCATGATGGGGGCGTGGTCGATGGAGTAGGTTTCGACCTTGTCGCAGATTTCCACCGTCGTGGCCAGGGCTTCGGGCACATCGGCGAAGATGGCGTTCATCTCCGCCTGCGTCTTGAACCATTCCTGCTTGGTGTAGAGCATGCGCGAGGGGTCAGACAGTTCTCGGCCCGTGGAGAGGCAGATGAGGCGGTCGTGGGCCTCGGCATTCTCCTCGTCGACGAAGTGGCAGTCGTTGGAACAAATGTACTTCACGCCGCACTTCTCGGCGAGTTTCAGCAGCTGTTCGTTCACCTTCACCTGCTCGGGGTAGGTCTCGCGGTTGGCGCGGATGTCGGGGTTGGTCACCTGGTGGCGCTGGAGTTCGAGGTAATAGTCGTCGCCGAACACGTCCTTGAACCAGCGCACGGCCTTCTCGGCCTCCTCGAGCTGCCCGCGCATGATTTTCTGCGGAATTTCACCGCCGAGGCAGGCCGAGCAGACGATGAGGCCTTCGCGGAAGGCGGCGAGGTCGGCGTGGTCGGTGCGCGGTCGCATGTAGAAACCGTCCACCCAGGAGCGCGACACGAGCTTCACCAGGTTGTGGTAGCCCTTTTCGTTCTTGGCCAGCACTACGAGGTGCCAGCCGGACTGGTCGCCGCGCTCCACCTTGAGTTTCTTGTCGCCGCGGCGGGCCACATACATTTCGCAACCGAAGATGGGCTTGAAGTTGGCCACGGGCCGCTGGCGTGCAATCTCGGCCTCGCAGTCGGCGATGAGCTGTTCGGCCGTCTTCCCCGCGTCAGGATTTTTCCCCTCCTTGTCCGGCACGGGCGTATAGGTGCCGTCCTTCAGCGCGGCGAGTTTTTCCTCCGCCTGCTTCAGCGCGCCCTTGGCCTTCCCCGTCACTTTTTGGGTATAGTTGAAGAATTCCTTGATGCCCATCATGTTGCCATGGTCGGTCACTGCCATTCCGCGCATGCCGTCGCGCACAGCCTTGTCTACGAGCTTCGAGACGGCTGCCTGACCGTCGAGAATAGAGTATTGTGTATGAACATGGAGATGAACAAAGTCTTGCATAAAATTCTTATTCTGGGATGATGGCACAAAAGTAGAAAAACCCCTGCACTCCACCAAACGCCCGCGCGCTGTTTCGCCCGGCTCCGGGTGCCCGGAGGCGCGCTGCGGGGGCGTTTTCCGCCCTCTATATATACGTAAAATGAACCTCGCAAAAATGTTTCAACCCTTCAGCCAATGTTTCAACCCCACTGGTTTCCAGAGAGAATGCGGCTGAAGGGTTTGGTTTTCAAACCTTTCAAACTGTTCAGCCTGACTGAACCCCTGTGGGCGGAAACTTCATCCGGCAATATCAGCCTGAACCCTGCTGAAGGGTTTAAAAACTCAACCCTTCAGCCACTTTCCCTCCGATTTCCAATGAATTAGGGACAAGCGCTGAAGGGTTGAAACATTTTTCAAGGGACATACAAACGTATATAATAGGCGCATGTTTCAAACCCTTCAGCCAGTTCTCCACCCACGTTCCGACCACATACACCTGGGCTCGCGCCCCCGCCACACCGCGAACAAGAAAGGCTTTTCTAATATATAGGAACAGGCACCCCGCCCCTCCCTTGACCACCCCCGCACTTTGGCAATCCAATCCCTGAAGTTGCCGCGCCGAAGCCTGGGACTGTCGCGCCGAAAGGCCGATTTGGCAAACGCCCCCTGCACCGCGGCGTATTTCACCTTTCCCCCACCCCACCCACAATAAAACCTAAAAAAACTTTGCAGTTTGGATAACTCTCTGTAATTTTGCTCGCAAACCATCTAATATCTATTTTCTCAAAAAACCATCAACCCGTCTGCGCCACTGCGGCTTCTTCCCATCCGCCCCTTTGAGCGGAAAGAAAGCGCTGGGCCGGTGCAGACAAATACCAGAAAATCATGCGAGTTATCATTGAACCTACCTATGAGAAATTGTCGCAGTGGGCTGCTGACTACGTAGTGAACAAAATCAACGCCGCCAACCCCACGCCCGAAAAGCCCTTCGTTCTCGGTCTGCCCACCGGTTCTTCACCCATCGGCATGTACAAGGCCCTCGTGGCTGCCTGCAAGGAAGGCCGCGTCAGCTTCAAGAACGTTGTCACCTTCAACATGGACGAATATGTGGGCCTTCCCGAGGAACACCCCGAAAGCTACCACTCCTTCATGGCCACGAACCTCTTCAACCACATCGACTGCCCGAAGGAAAACGTTCATATCCTCAATGGTAACGCCGAGGACCTCGAAGCTGAATGCGCCAACTACGAGAAGATGATTGCCGAAGCCGGCGGCATCGACCTCTTCATCGGCGGCATCGGTCCCGACGGACACATCGCCTTCAACGAACCCGGCAGCTCACTCTCGGGACGCACGCGCATCAAGACGCTCACCACCGACACCCGCGTGGCCAACTCCCGCTTCTTCGGCGGCAACCCCGACAACGTGCCCGCTACGGCCCTGACCGTAGGCCCCGGCACCGTAATGGCTGCTAAGGAAGTGCTCATCCTCTGCAACGGCCACAACAAGGCCCGCGCCCTCCAGGCTGCCATCGAAGGCCCCGTGACGCAGATGTGGACCATCAGCGTGCTCCAGATGCACGAACACGGCATCATCGTTTGCGACGAGGCTGCCTGCGAAAGCATCACCCACGGCACCTACAAGTACTTCAAGGACATCGAGAAGGACAACCTCTAAACGGTCCTCTCCCTGCCCCGCACGGAATTGAAACCGAGCGACCCAAGCGTCCCACCGCCCCGCGGAGTGACGTTCGGGTCGCTCTGCTTTTGCCGCCCGCCGAGGAAAAGCTGCCGCCCCCTGCACGCAAATTGCCCTGTCCTTGCTAAAGGGGCTTTGCAAAACGAAACCTTGGACGTAAATAAATAATAAAGATTTGCGTTTTGCACGCGCTGTACTTGGGAGAAAAGCTCCAGGACCGTACTTTTGCACTGTTTTTCATGGTATTAGATTTAAGGTTAAGTAAAGATTGGTTGTCGGGAGACAATCAATTTTTTTGTTTT
>CALZMA010000037.1 GCA_945788445.1 uncultured Bacteroidales bacterium
GCCCGCCTCCAGCTGGCGCTGCAACACAATTTCCACAACGAGCACACCCGCCTCGAACGCGTGCCCCAACGGCTCGCGGGGGCCGTGGAGCGACGTTGCCTCGGCGAAAGGCACCGCCTGCAGATCTGGAGGCACACCCTGCAGCTCGCTTCGCCCGACCGCATCCTGCAACTGGGCTACACGCTGACGCTCAGCGGGGGCAGGGTGGTGCGCGACCCCGCCGGGCTGGCCCCGGGCGACAAGCTCGAAACCCGTTTTGCGGGAGGCACGGTGCATTCGGTAGTGGAGTAACGCCCGCCGGCCGCCGCGCAGCCCAACCGCCGCCGCAAGTCCCATCTTTCCCCAACATATCCCCGCCCAATGGAACAACCGAAGAAATCCTACGAACAGAAGATACAGGAACTGGAGCAGCTCGTGCAGCAAATCGAGAACCACTCGCTCCCCCTGGAACAGCTCGTGGCGAAGCTCCAGACTTCGCTGAAGCTCGTCGAAGACTGCGAAAACGAACTCCAGCGCATCGAAGCCGATGCCAACCGACTTTTACAACATGAGCAAGAATAAGCTATCGAAGTTTGCCGACATGGAAAGCTATCCCCATGTCTTCCAAGCCGCCGCCGTGGCCACCGACCCCACTCCCTTCGAGTTGCGCGGACGGTGGAACGAGGCGTTTTTCCACAACTCCAACCCCATCGTGCTTGAGCTCGGCTGCGGCCGCGGCGAATACACCGTGGGGCTCGCGCGCCTTTTCCCCGACAAGAACTTCATCGGCGTGGACATCAAGGGCGCGCGCATGTGGACCGGAGCCACCGAGTCGCTCCAGGAGGGCCTCGCCAACGTGGCCTTCCTCCGCACCCACATCGAGTTTATCGACCGCTTCTTCGCCCCCGGCGAGGTGGCCGAAATCTGGCTCACCTTCTCCGACCCCCAGATGAAGAAGGCCACGAAGCGACTCACCTCTACCTACTTCCTGGAGCGCTACCGCCGCTTCCTCGAGCCCGGCGGTACCGTACACCTCAAGACCGACAGCAACTTCCTCTTCACCTACACCCGCTGCATGGTCGAGGCCAACCGCCTGCCCGTGGCCTTCTCCACCGAAGACCTCTACCACACGCTCGCGGCCACCGAGGACGGGGAAGTGCGCTCCATCCTCGGCATTCAGACCTACTACGAGCAACAGTGGATTGCCCGCGGACTGACCATCAAATACCTCAAGTTCCGCCTCCCCCGGGAGGGCGCGCTGCAAGAGCCCGACGTGGAAATCGAACTCGACGACTACCGCAGCTACAACCGCTCGAAGCGCTCGGGACTGGAGAAAAGCAAATAAGCGTTTCACCCCCTAACAACCCAATGCCATGCTGAAACATATCGTCATGTGGAAATTCATCGACGGAGCGCACGACCGCTCCTGCGCCGAACACGCCCTCTGGATGAAGGAACACCTCGAAGCCCTACAGGGCGTTGTACCCGAAATCATTCACATCGAAGTGGGCATCAACTCCAGCAAGAGTCCCATGGCCTACGACGCCGTGCTCACCCTCGTGGTCGAAGACGCCGAAGCCCTGCAGCGCTACCGCCTCCACCCCGAGCACCAGAAGATTTCGCAGTATTGCCACGAAGTGCGTTCCGCACGCACCGTGGTCGACTATATTATATAAGGAGTGGCGCACGGCCCGCGCCGCCCCGTTTTCACCGTAACTGAAAATGCAACTCTACCCTAAACTCATCACCGACGCCCTCGCCACCGTGCGCTACCCCGGCACGGGCAAGAACCTCATCGAGGCCGGCATGCTCGAAGACGATTTGCGCATCGACGGCATGAGCGTCAGCTTCTCCCTCCTGTTTGAAAAATCCACCGACCCCTTCCTCAAGTCCGTGGTGAAGGCCGCCGAGGCCGCCATCCACGCCTACGTCGACAAGGGCGTCGAAGTGACCATCCGCACCAAGAGCCTGCAGGCCGCACGCCCCGAACCGGGCAAGATGTTGCCCCAGGTGAAGAACGTGATTGCCGTGAGCTCCGGCAAGGGCGGCGTGGGCAAGAGCACCATTGCCGCCAACCTCGCCGTGGCCCTGGCCCGCCTCGGCTACAAGGTGGGCTTGCTCGACGCGGACATCTTCGGCCCCAGCGTGCCCAAGATGTTCCACACCGAGGCCGAGCGCATCTTTGCCGAAGAGCGCGACGGCCGCCAGCTCCTCATCCCCGTGATGAAGTACGGCGTGAAGATGCTTTCCATCGGCTACTTCGTCAATCCCGACACCGCCACCCTCTGGCGCGGCGGCATGGCCTCGAACGCCCTGAAGCAGCTCATCGCCGACGCCGACTGGGGCGAACTCGACTACTTCGTGCTCGACACCCCGCCGGGCACTTCCGACATCCACCTCACCCTGCTCCAGAACCTCGCCATCACGGGGGCGGTCATCGTGAGCACGCCCCAGGCCGTGGCCCTCGCCGACGCGCGCAAGGGCATCGACATGTACCGCAACGAGAAGGTCGATGTGCCCATCCTCGGCCTGGTGGAGAACATGGCCTGGTTCACGCCGGCCGAACTGCCCGGGAACCGCTACTACCTCTTCGGCCGCGAGGGCGTGAAGCGCCTGGCCGAGGAAATGGACGTGCCCCTCTTGGGACAAATACCCCTCGTGCAGAGCATCTGCGAGAGCGGCGACGCGGGCGAACCGGCCGCCGTGGCCGAAAACACGCTCACGTCCGTGGCCTTCCTCGACCTGGCGCAGGCTGTGGTCGAGGCCACCGAGCGGCGCAACCGCGAGAAACCCGCCACGACCATTGTTGAAATGACCAAATGACGCGCCGATGAAGATTGGAGATAAAGTGCGCTTCCTCAACGACGTGGGGGGAGGCGTGGTGACGGGCTTCCAGGGAAAGGACGTGGTGCTCGTCACGGACGAAGACGGCTTTGAGGTGCCCACGCTCGCGAAGGACGTGGTCGTCATCGAGACCGACAACTACAACATTCCCAAGAAAGAACTCAAGCCCAAGAAGAAGGCCCTGCCCGAGGCCGCGCCCGATGCGGAGGAGGAACCCGAAGAGGCCGACCTCGCCGACCTGCCGCTCAACTACAAGCCCCTCCCCCGCGAACGCCGCGGCGCGGAGGAGCTGAACCTCTTCCTCGCCTTCGTGCCGAAGAAGAAGGGGCAGGTGCCCGCCGAGGACTTAGAAATCTACCTGGTGAACGACTGCAACTACTACGTGCGCTTCGCCCTCTTCCTCACCCTCGGGGACGTGACGGCACTCCGCCACGAGGGCGAACTCGCCCCGAACACGAAGCTCCCGCTCGAGACCCTCGCGAGCGGCGACCTGCAGGTGTGGGAGCACGTGCTCGTGCAGGCACTCAGCTATAAGCGCGACAAGGCGTGCAAACCGAAACTGCCCGTCCACGTGCCCTTGCGCCTCGACCTCTCGAAGTGCTACAAGAGCCAGGCTTACCGCGAAAGCCCCTTCTTCACGTCGCCCGCAGTGGTCTACGATCTCGTGCGCGACGACAAGCCCGTGCGCGGACTCCAGGTCGATGCCGATGCCTTGGCCGAGGCCATGCAGACACCGGCCGCAAAGCCTGCCCGCGCGGCCGAAGAACCCACAGCCGCTGAGCGACGCGCAGCCGCCAAGCGCGACCCGCAGGCCCCGCTCGAGGTGGACCTCCATGCCCACAGCCTGCTCGACACCCTCGTCGGCCTCCAGCCGGTGGACATCCTCGACTACCAGCTGAAGGTCTTCCGCGACGTGATGGAGCAGTACAAGCGCCGCCGCGGCCAGCGCATTGTCTTCATCCACGGCAAGGGCAACGGCGTGCTGCGCAAGGCCCTGCTCCACGAACTCCAGACGCGCTACCCCGAGGTGCGCTGCCAGGACGCTTCGTTCCGCGAGTACGGCTACGGGGCCACCCTCGTGACGCTCTGACCCGCGCGCCTCACCGCCCGGATTTTTACATCAAACATTATACATTCAACTTTCAACATTCATGAAGAAGTATCTACTTTGCCTCTTTGCCTTCCTGGCCTCGTTCGGCCTCACGGCCCAGGCCACTGAAGGCGACGACAACACCGTGACCCTCGGTTATTGCAACGGTCAGGCCGCTTCCGACGCCACCATCCAGATCGGTAAGCGCGGCTGGCTCGAATGTGGCCTCCGCCTCTCCGCATCTGCCCTCCAGAACTATGCTGGCGGCGAACTGAAGGCCATCCGTGCCGCCATCGTCTCTCGCATGAACACCGACTCCCTCATCGTGTGGGTGCGCAAGGACCTCAACGGCGAGAACCTCGCCGAGAAGCTCATCCGCCGTTCGGGCACCACGCCCACCGTGCAGCAGGGCTGGAACGAAGTCTGGTTCGACGAGCCTTACCGGCTCCCCGCCGAAGCCCAGGACCTCTTTGTCGGCTTCTCCATCTACCAGAAGACCGGCGTGAAAATCATTTCCCAGGTTCAGCCCCCCGTGACCAACACCTCCTACTACCGCTTCAACGGCGGCACGTGGAACGATATCAGCGGCATGGGCGTGCTCAGCATCGAAGCCCTCGTGGGCGGCGACAACCTGCCCGACTACGAACTCGGCTTCCTCTCGGCCAGCATCAGTCCTGCACCGGGCAAGGGTTCCACGGCCATGAACGTGCAGCTCACCGCCCACAACTATGGCCTGCAGCCCGTCAGCGCTTTCCGCGTGAAGGCTTATGCCCCGGGCATCGATGCCGTTGAGGCCGACGTGGTGTGCGACATTCCCGCGGGGACTACCCAGGAATGCTCCTTCAGCTTCGACCCCGGCGTGGAGAGCAACGAATATACCGACTGGACGGTGGAGCTCGTTTCCATCAGCGGCGGCGAGGATGCCCAGCCTGCCAACAACACGGTGAAGCCCGCCTTCTCCTTCCTCCGCAACGTGCTCATCGAGGAGTTTACCACGCTCCGCTGCCCCAACTGCCCGAGCATGGCCACCTTCCTCCACGACTTTCTGGCCGAAACGCCCTATGCCGACCGCATCTCCGTCATCGCGCACCACTCGGGCTACTACACCGACATGTACACCGTCAGCGCAGACTACGACTACCTCGGCTTCTACAGCGGCTCCATCTACGCGCCCTCGCTCATGATGAACCGCCGCCCCATCTACCCCGAGTATGACAACCGCAACAACAAGGTGACGAACTTCATCCCCGGCTCTTACGAGGAGATGCAGGGCTACACCCAGACCGAGGTGGGCCGCGGCGCCGACGTGGTGATGGGCATGAGCCTCGCCTACAACGCCGACAGCACCCGCCTCACGGTGACTGTGGACGCGCGCAAGAACAGCAACTACGCCACGCCCAACCCCTACATCAACGTGTTCCTCCTCGAGGACGACGTCTACACCCGCGACCAGTCCGGCGCGTACGGCGACTACTACCTCCAGCACATTACCCGCGGCTACAACTCCTCTTGGGGCACGGCCGTAGCGTGGGACCAGAAGAATTTCACCTACACCTATAGCTTCGACCTCGACCCGGGCTGGGCCAAGGAGAACATGGAAGTGGTGTCGTTCATCTACAACTACGACTACTACAGCTTCACCAACCGCGAGGTGGACAACTGCGTGCGCGTGAAGCTCGCCGATGCGGGCAAGGACGTGACGGGCATCCGTCCCGCCGTACAGCCCCAGGGCCAGCTCACCGAAGTGGGCCGCTACGACCTCTCGGGCCGCCCCGTCACCAAAGCCCGCAAGGGCGTGCAGGTGGTTCGCTTCTCCGACGGCACAAGCAAGAAGGTGGTGGTTCCCTAACCGCCCCTTCATTTTCCAAAAAGACAAGAAAAGCAGGAGCTTCAAGGCCGACAGACTGGCTGTCGCCTGAAGCTCCTGCTTCTATATATAATAAGGAGTGCGCCGCGGGCCTAAGCCTCGGGACGCTCGATGTAGGCAATCACGTCGCCCTTGCTCACGTGCGAGCCCTGCTTGGCGTTGATTTCTACCAGCTTGCCACCCAGCGCTGCGGGTATCTCCACAATCTGGCCGTAGTTGTTCTCGATGTAGCAGAAGAAGTCGCCTTCCTTGTATTCCTTGCCGATGAAGGGTTCGATGCTCTTCACGCATTCGCCGTCGCCGCCAATCTCCCAGAGGAGCGTGCCGTTTTCGGGCGAAACGATGGCATCGGCCTTCGCGTGCTTCAGGGCGGCAGCCTCTTCGGGCGTCATGCCGGCAGCGCCGGCCTTGTCCTTGGCAGCCTGGAGGTCAGCGAGGAAGCGCTTCTTGGCGGCACCGCTCTTGTAGTCGCGGTACTGCGTCTCGTGCATGGCAAACTCGAAGAGCTCCTCGTCGTCCTCGCCGCGTTCCCAGCCGTTCTCCTCCATCTCCTTGATGAAGCGGTCGAGTTCGTCGGGATAGTAGCTCTGCGGGTCGGCATCGGTGAACTCGAAGCCCTTCTCCCGGGCCAGCTCCTTGATTTCGGGAGCCACCTCGCCGGGCAGGCGTCCGCTCTTGCCGAGGATCATGCCCCAGATAGCGTTGTCCATCATCGTGTAGCGCGGCTTGTCCATCGACTCCGTGAGGAGGTTCATCAGCGCGATGTTCTTCACATACTGCGAGAAGGGGGTGACGAGGGGAGGATAGCCCACGCGCGGCCATACGTAGGCCACTTCGTCGAAGAGCTTCACGAGGAGTTCGTCCTCCGAGTATTCCGGCTCTCCCTTCGCCTTGCGGTTGTTGTTGATAGCGCCCATCACGCCGGTGAGGTCGGCCATCATGGAGCCCATCATGCCGCCCGGCAGTCCGCAGCCCAGGAGCAGCGAGCTCATCAGCTTGTTCGAGGGGTTCATGAAGTAGCCGAGGAAGTCGTCGATGAACTCCTGCGTCAGCTTGCGCGCCTCCATGTAAGCCTCCATGTTGATTTCGGGCACGTCGAAGCCCGCGTGCTTCAGCATGCTCTGCACCGAGATAACGTCCGGGTGGACCTTGCCCCACGAGAGCGGTTCGATGGCCGTGTCAATCACGTCCGCACCGTTCTTGCACACCTCGAGGATAGAGGCCATGGAGAGGCCCGGGCCCGAGTGGCCGTGGTATTCGATGATCACTTCGGGGTGCTTGTCCTTGATCATCTTCGTGAGCTTGCCGAGCATGGCCGGCTGACCGATGCCTGCCATGTCCTTCAGGCAGATTTCGGGAGCGCCCGCCTCGATGAGCTGGTCGGCGATGTGGGCGTAGTATTCGGCCGTATGGATGGGCGAGTTCGTGATGCAGAGCGTGGCCTGCGGCGTCATGCCGCCCTCGATGGCATACTTGATGGAAGGGATGATATTGCGCACGTCGTTGAGACCGCAGAAGATGCGGGTGATGTCCACGCCCTGAGCGTGTTTCACCTTATACATCAGCTTGCGCACGTCCGCGGGCACGGGGAACATACGGAGGGCGTTGAGACCGCGGTCGAGCATGTGCGTCTTGATGCCCACCTCGTTGAAAGGTTTCGTGAAGGCGCGCACGGCCTGGTTGGGGTTTTCGCCATAGAGAAGGTTCACCTGCTCGAAGGCACCGCCATTCGTTTCAACACGGGCAAAGCATCCCATCTTGATGATGACCGGTGCGATGCGTTCCAGTTGGTCCTTGCGCGGCTGGAATTTGCCGCTGCTTTGGAACATGTCGCGATAGAGCAGACTGAATTGGATTTTACGTTTCGTCATACGTTATCGTTTGTTGTATTCGTTTGATTGTTCAATGTTTCGCTGAAACTTGCGCAAAAATCGCCATTCTGCGCAATTTTGCTGCAAAAGTAGTGCAAACCCCACGCAATAACAAGCGTTTAAGTAGGAAAGATTGCAGTTTAGATAAGTTAAACCAAGGAAAATCAGAAAAAACAGCCAAATCCGCCATCTCAAGAAAGCAATCCG
>CALZMA010000038.1 GCA_945788445.1 uncultured Bacteroidales bacterium
GAGGGCAGGATGAGGGCGAGCATCGTCACCACGAGCGTGGCAAGGTTGAGCCCCACCAGCCAGAGGACGTTGAACGACACGGGGACCACGTCGAGGTAGTAGGTCTCGGGGTTGAGGCGCACGATGCCGAACTGCCATTGCAGGTAAATCAGTCCCAAGCCGATGAGGTTGCCCCACAGCAGGCCGCGCACCACAATGAAGCCCGCGAACCAGAGGAAGGTGTGGCGCACGCGGCCGTCCGAGAGGCCGAGCGCCTTCAGCAGGCCAATGCTCACCGTGCGTTCCAGGATGAGAATGAGCAGCCCGCTGATCATCGTGAAGCCCGCCACGCAAATCATGATCACGAGGATGGCCATCACGTTGAAGTCGAGCAAATCCAGCCACGAGAGCACCGAAGAGGTCACGGGGTTCTCGCGGATGCTCATCACCGTGTAGGTACGCCCCATGCGGTCCTTCCGTCCGCCCACCCGCTGCGACAGCCATTGCTGCGCCGCGGGCAGTTCGTCCATGGAGCCGAGGTGGATTTCGAGCATCGAAGCCTGGTCCGCGTCCCACGAGTTCAGGCGGTTCACCGTGTAGAGGTCGGTCCACACGACGTTGCCGTCGAACTGCTTGAGGTGCGTGTCGTAGATGGCCGCCACGGTAAAGCGGCGCTGCTTGATGGTCTGGGCAAAATAGTAGCTGTACACGCGGTCGCCCAGCCGAAGCCCGAGCTTGTCGGCCAGCGTGCGCGAAACGACAATGCTGTCCGACCCCTTCTGGCTGCCGAACTGCGGCACACGGCCCTCGACGATGCACGAGCGGAGGAAGCCGAGGTCGTAGTCCTCCGCCACGCCCTTGAGCGAAACGCCGGCAAAGTCGTTGTGGGTCTTGAAGATGCCCAGTTTCTGCGAAACGCGCTGCACGCGCACCACTCCCGGTGCCTGCCGTACCTCATCGACGAGTGGCTGCGGTGTGGCAACGGGATAGGTTTCGGGCGAGGAGAACGAGCCGAGGTCGAGAATGGTCAGGTGGGAGGCGAAGCCCGTGAGCTTGTCGCTCACTTGCTGCTGGAAACCCTTCACCACGCAGACCGAAACAATCATCACGGCCAAGCCCACGGCGATGCCCGCCGTGGCAATGCGGATGGCAGGCGTGGAGGCACGTCGCTGGCCCCTACGCCCCGTTTCCTTGAAAAAGCGTTTGGCCAGAAAAAGGGAGAGCATTGGTCTTTGGAAGAATGAATGGAATGGAAAATGAGGAGAAACGCCCCGCTACTCGCGGCCGGGGTAGGCTTCGAGGGCTTTCTTCAGCACCACGAGTGCGCGCTGCAGGTCCGTCTTGTTGAGCACATAGGCAATGCGCACCTGGTTGCGGCCTGCGCCGGGCGTGGTGTAGAAACCGGCTGCGGGGGCCATCATCACGGTTTCGCCTTCGTAGTTGAAGTCCGTGAGGCACCACGCGCAGAAGCGTTCGGCATCGTCCACCGGGAGCTGGGCCACGGTGTAGAAAGCGCCCATCGGGATGGGCGAATACACGCCGGGTATGCGGTTCAGGCCGTCGATGAGGCACTTGCGCCGCTCCACGTATTCGTCGTAGACCTCGCGGGCATAGTCGTCGGGCTCGTCCATCGAAGCCTCGGCCACCAGCTGTCCGATGAGCGGCGGGGAGAGGCGGGCCTGGCAGAACTTCATCACAGCCTTGCGCACCTCCTCGTTCTTCGTGATGAGGGCGCCGATGCGGATGCCGCACTCGCTGTAGCGTTTCGACACGGAGTCGATGAGCACCACGTTCTGCTCCACGCCCTCGAGATGGCAGGCCGAAATGTAGGGCGAACCGGTGTAGATGAACTCGCGGTAGACTTCGTCGGAGAAGAGGTAGAGGTCGTACTTCTTCACGAGGTCGCGTATCTGCTTCATTTCGCGGCGGGTGTAGAGGTAGCCCGTCGGGTTGTTGGGGTTGCAGATGAGGATGGCGCGGGTGCGCTCGTTGATGAGTTCCTCAAACTTCTCTACCTTCGGCAGACTGAAACCCTCCTCGATGGTCGTGGCGATGGAGCGGATTTTCGCACCGGCCGAGATGGCGAAGGCCATGTAGTTGGCGTAGGCGGGTTCGGGCACAATGATTTCGTCGCCGGGGTTGAGGCAGGAGAGGAAGGCAAACAGCACGGCCTCCGAACCGCCCGAGGTGACGATGATGTCGTCGGGCGAGAGGTGGATGTTGTACTTCTCGTAGTAGTGGGTGAGCTTTTCGCGGTAGCTCCGGAACCCTTGGCTCGGACTGTACTCGAGCACCTTGCGGTCGATGTGGCGCAGCACGTCGAGACCCGCCTCGGGCGTGGGAAGGTCGGGCTGACCGATATTGAGGTGGTAAACGTGGATGCCGCGGTCTTTGGCAGCTGTGGCCAAAGGGGCTAACTTGCGGATGGGTGATTCAGGCATCACCACGGCACGTTCTGAAATCTTAGGCATATTTTGGAGTGTTAGGATATTTCGGAAACAAGGGGTGGACACGCTACTTCGAGCGCTGGAGGTAGTGGCGCACGAAGGAGCGGCTGTGGAAGCTGCGGAGCACCTGCGCCACGGCCACATAGAAGGGTTGCGTGAGGTCGAAGAGGAGAATGTAGGCCCCCATCCGCCGTTCGCCTACAGCCTTCAGGCTGTGCCGCAGGCCGCGCACGGAGAGCCACACGTAGAGCGCCCACTCGGCCAGACAGGCGAGGAGCACGTAGAGGGCGGGGCTCAGGTAGAAGGGGGTTGCCCCCTCCTGCGGCACGACTTCGCCTGCGAGGAGGGCGTGGAGGACCGGCTGCTCCACCGTTTGCCAGAGGGCCGCGGCGAGGGCCAGCAGCCCCGTGAGCCAGAAGGCATAGTTCAGGACAGAGGCCAGGGCCTCGAGCCAGGCAAACTTGCGGGCGCGCCAAGGGAAGTGGCGGCGGATTTCCATACCGAGCATCCGGCGCCGGCGGAACTCGGCGTTTTCGGGCGTGCTCTCCGTGAGGCGCGTGTGTACGCTGAGGAGCAGGGCGGTGCGCTCGGCTTCGGCATGGCGGGCGGCAAAGATGCTCTCTTCGCCGAAGGGCAGGGGCAGGCTGTCGGCAAATCCCTGCCGCTCCAGGAACCAGCTGCGGCGCACGGCAAAGTTGGCCGTTTCCGCACCGAGCACCACGTTGCCCCTGAAGGCCGCAAGGCGCCGGTTGAAGGTCTCGACGCGCTCCAGAATGGCCCGCCGGACGGCCAGCGAATTGTCGTCTTCGTAGTTATAGTAAGCCTGCACAAAATCGACGTTTTCCGTCAGATTTTCAGCGAAATGCTGCACCCATGTGAGCGTGTCGGGGTGGGTGTCGGGATTGACCACGATGACCCACTCGCTGTGGGCCGCCTTCACGCCCAGGGTGATGGCCAGTTTGCGCGGTTCGATGTGGCGCGAAGTGGGCGGCACGGAGGTATAGCGCAGCCGCGGGTTTTTCTGTTGGAGCTGCTGCACGAGCTGCACGGTGTTGTCTTCCGAGAGCTGGTCGGCCACGATTACTTCCAGCCGCCCTTCGTAGCGCTGCTTCAGCAGGCGCGGCAGGAGATAGGCCAGTTCGTCGGCCTGGTTGCAGGTCGGGACCACCACGCAAATCCGCGGATAAGCCGTGCCCTCACCGGCCTGCGGACGGTGGAGGGTGTCGTGGAGCGTTTCATCGACTTGTTCGCCCTCTTCCTGCCAGGCTGCATACTGCGCGGCCAATCCCCTGCGCCGGAAGCGGAGCAGGTAGAGCAGGGCCGTCAGCACCAGTCCCGCTCCGAGGAGGAGCAGGCTCAGGGGCAGGAGCTGCCGGAAGAGTTGTTCGATGAAGGGGAAGTTCATGGGGAGTATATTATAGGAAAAAAGAACCTGTTGTTTGTGAGCGGCGCAGGGCGCGGGCAAACGGCATCAGGCACGGCTGCGGAAGGCGGCACACACGATGGCGGTGGCCACGGCCACGTTCAGGCTCTCGGAGGTGGGCCGCCCCGGCGGATAGTTGGGAATGAGCAGGCGGTGGCTGACGCTGCGGGCCACCTCGGGCGAGATGCCGCGGCCCTCGTTGCCCATCACCACCACGCCGCGGTTCTCCAGCTGTTCGCCGTAGAGGTTGCGGCCGTCGAGGAAGGTTCCGTAGCGGGGCACGTCGGGCGCCACGAGGCGGAGGAGTTCGGGCAGGGGGCAGTAGTGGAGCGTGACGCGCCCGATGGCACCCATCGTGGCCTGCACCACCTTCGGCGCGAAGGCATCGGCCGTGTCGGGCGAGGCAAAGATATGGGTGATGCCGAACCAGTCGGCCACGCGCACGATGGTTCCGAGGTTGCCCGGGTCCTGCACGCTGTCGAGGGCGAGGCAGAGTTCGGCTCCGGGCAGGGCAGCGAGTGCGGCAAGGTCGTCGGTCTCGGGGAGGGGCTGGCGGAACACGGCCACCACTTCGCGCGGGGCGCGGAGCGAGGAGAGGCGTTCGATGTCAGCGTCCGTCGCCTCCACCACTTCTTCCACCCCTCGCCAGTCCCGCGGGTTCTGGCGCGAGAGGAAGGCGGGCGTGGCAAAGAGTTGCCGGCACGGCATGAGCGGCAGCAGGTCGGCCACCGCCTTGGGGCCTTCTGCCACAAACACGCGTTCGGCATCGCGGTATTTCTTGAGCCGAAGCGAATGGACGTACTTGATGTTGTTCTTCGAAACCAATTTTTGCGTTTTAAGGGAGAGAGGGTGCCGTCGGCGGGTGTGGCGCAGCGCAGGGGCCACGGGGCCGTTCGCGGGCCACCTTGCCGACTATGGTAATGCAAAATTACAAAGTAAATTCCACATACCTTACTTTGCAGGTTTTTTATTTCAGAAAAGTGCAATTTGCCGGCTTTCAGTGCCGCCTGTCGCTGGGATTGGAAAATCTGTCCCTGCGACTGAAAATCCAATCGGCGGCTTTGGCGCGCGAATGCCGCCGATGGAAAAAACTGCCACAGAGATTGACACGGACGCTGGTCCCGAACGGCTTGCCCGGCGCCGTTTCAAATGTTAAAACCCGCGGATGGTCGGAGGCAGCGGAAAAAGACGGTTTCATCGGTTCTTTGCGCGCTCACTATATACGCAAATTCAACCTTTCAAAAACCCTTCAACCCTTCAGCCTCCCTCGTTTTACACTGATTTTCATAGGTTTTAAGGCTGAAGGGTTTGATTTTCCGACCTTTCAGAACGGAGACAAACGTTTCAGCAAGGGCGGGGTGTTTACAACCGTTAAATCAATCTCCAAAATGTACGGCTGAAGGGTTGGGCCATCGCTGAACAGTGCTGAAGGGTTTAAAAATCAAACCCTTCAGCCACTTTTGCCTTGATATTCAAGAACTTACGAAGAACGGCTGAAGGGTTGAAGGGTTTTTATTGGGTTCAAATAGCGTATATACGCGCGCGTAGGCCTTCGATGAATACGGGAATTTTGGCGCAAGGCGGTTTGTTACCGTTCGTTAAAACTCGCAAATCACAACTCTCCGAAAAGCAGCGGCCTGGAGACTGCCAAGGACGCGCCGGAAGCCTTGACAGAAAAATTATTTTCGCGACACATTCACCTTTGGCACGCTTTTCGCTTAGGAGGAGGGCGAGTTGCCTCAGACAGCTCAACACCCGAGAAATTAACAACCGCGCATCTCCCCACTGCCCCGCCCCACGGGACACCCCGAAGCGGAACGGCAAGGAGAAGGCGCACTTACAAAAACTAATAAAAGCATCAACCAAAATGAACATCAAACCGTTGGCAGACCGCGTGCTGGTAAAGCCCGCAGCTGCAGAAGAGAAAACCGCTGGTGGCATCATCATCCCCGACACAGCCAAGGAAAAGCCCCTGCAGGGCGAAGTACTCGCCGTGGGACAGGGCACGAAAGACGAAGAAATGGTACTGAAAGCCGGCGACCAAGTGCTCTACGGTAAATACGCTGGCACCGAAGTGGAACTGGACGGCGAAAAGTACATCATCATGCGCCAGAGCGACGTGCTCGCCGTGCTGGGCTAATTCCCCCACCCCACTCCTTATTATATATAACATCTCCACAAACACTCAAATCTTAGAACAATGGCTAAAGAAATCATATACGAAACTGACGCCCGCGAGCGTCTCCGCGAAGGCGCCGATGCGCTGGCTAATGCAGTGAAGGTAACCCTCGGCCCGAAAGGCCGCAACGTGGTCATCGACAAGAAGTTCGGCGCTCCCCGCATCACCAAGGACGGCGTGAGCGTGGCTAAGGAAATCGAACTCGACGATGCTTTCCAGAATGCCGGTGCCCAGCTCGTGAAGAGCGTGGCCTCGAAGACGGGCGACGATGCCGGCGACGGTACGACTACGGCTACCGTTCTGGCTCAGGCCATCCTCACCGAAGGCATGAAGAACGTGGCTGCCGGTGCCAACCCCCTCGACATCAAGCGCGGTATCGACAAGGCCGTGGCCAAGGTGGTTGAAAGCATCCGCGAACAGAGCGAACAGGTGGGCGAAAGCTACGACAAGATTGAGCAGGTAGCTGCCATCTCTGCCAACAACGACCCCGAAATCGGTAAGCTCATCGCCGACGGTATGCGTGCCGTAAGCGTGAACGGCGTGATTACGCTGGAAGATGCCAAGGGCCGCGACACGGTGCTCAAGACCGTAGAAGGTATGCAGTTCGACCGTGGCTACCTCTCTCCCTACTTCGTGACGGATTCGGAGAAGATGGAGTGCGTCATGGAGAACCCGCTCGTGCTCATCTACGACAAGAAAATTTCCAACATCAAGGACTTCCTCCCCATCCTCGAACCCGCCGTGCAGACGGGCCGTCCCTTGCTCGTCATCGCTGAGGACCTCGACAGCGAAGCGCTCACGACGCTCGTGGTGAACCGCCTCCGCACGCAGCTCAAGATTTGTGCCGTGAAGGCTCCGGGCTTCGGCGACCGCCGCAAGGCCATGCTCGAAGACATCGCCGTACTGACGGGCGGTGTGGTAGTGAGCGAAGAGAAGGGCCTCAAGCTCGAACAGGCTACGCTCGAAATGCTCGGTACGGCCGAGAAGATTACCGTGAGCAAGGAGAACACGACCATCGTGAACGGCAAGGGCTCGAAGGAAAGCATCCAGGAGCGCATCCACCAAATCAAGAACGAGATGGCGGCTTCGACCAGCTCCTACGACAAGGAGAAGCTCCAGGAACGCCTCGCCAAGCTCTCGGGCGGTGTGTGCGTACTCGAAGTGGGCGCTGCCAGCGAAACGGAACAGAAGGAGAAGAAGGACCGCTGCGACGACGCGCTCTGCGCTACGCGTGCAGCTGTTGAAGAAGGCATCGTGACGGGTGGCGGCGTGGCCTACATCCGCGCACAGAAGGCCCTCGAAAACCTCCAGGGCGACAACGCGGACGAAACCACGGGTATCGCCATCATCCGCCGCGCCATCGAAGAACCGCTCCGCCAGATTTGCCGCAACGCAGGTGTGGAAGGTGCCGTTGTCGTGAACAAGGTGCGCGAGGGCGAAGGCAGCTTCGGCTACAACGCCAAGACGGAAACCTTCGGTGACCTCCGCGAAGCCGGCGTGCTCGACCCCGCCAAGGTAACCCGCGTGGCCCTCGAAAACGCCGCTTCCGTAGCCGGCATGTTCCTCACCACGGAATGTGTCATCTGCGACAAGAAGGAGGACAAGCCCGAAATGCCCATGGGCGCTCCCGGCATGGGCGGCATGATGTAATCGCGCCACTCGC
>CALZMA010000039.1 GCA_945788445.1 uncultured Bacteroidales bacterium
CCGCCGTCGAGGTGCCCATGGCTGACTTCGGGGCCGACTTCGGGGCCGCCCGTCCCGAACCGCTCACGGTCGACGGCGTGCTCCGCCTCGTGCGCCCCAACATCCGCCTGCTCGAACCTTACTCGACCGCGCGCGACGAGGCCCGCGAGGGAACCGTCGACACGTGGCTCGATGCCAACGAGAGTCCCTACGAGAACGGCGTGAACCGCTATCCCGACCCCCACCAGAAACAGCTGAAGGCCGCCATCGCCCAACTGAAGGGCGTGCGGCCCGAGCAGGTGTTTGTGGGCGGCGCGGGCAGCGACGAGGCCATCGACCTCGTGTACCGCATCTTCTGCGAACCCGGCCGCGACCATGCGCTCAGCATCGCCCCGACCTACGGCGTGTACCGCGTGGCGGCCGACGTGAACCACGTGGGCCTGCGCGAAGTGCCCCTCGGGCCCGACTTCTCCCTGCCCACGGAGGAAATCCTCCGCGCGGCCGACGCACACACGAAAGTCCTCTGGATTTGTTCGCCCAACAACCCCACGGGCAACGCCTTCCCCCTGGCCGAACTCGAACGCCTCGCCGAGGCTTTCCGCGGCGTGGTGGTGGTCGACGAAGCCTATGTCGACTTCTCGCCGAAGGGCTCCATGCTCTCCGTGCTGGACCGCCACCCGAACGTGGTGGTGCTCCAGACATTCTCCAAGGCCTGGGGCATGGCGGGCCTGCGCCTCGGCATGGCCTTTGCCCACCCCGAGGTGGCGGCCCTCTTTGCCAAGGTGAAACACCCCTACAACGTGAACGGTCCCACGCAGCAGCGCGTGGCCGACGCCATCCGCAAGGGCCTGCTCGGCGAGGTGGAGGAAATCTGCGCCCAGCGGGCCTGGCTCGCCGGGGAACTGGCGCGGGTGGAATGTGTGGAGAAGGTGTTCCCCACGGATGCCAACTTCTTCCTCTTCCGCACGGCCGATGCCGATGCGCTCTACAGCTACCTCGTGGACCACGGCGTGATGGTGCGCAACCGTTCGCGCGTGAAGGGGCTCGAGGGCTGCCTGCGCGTCACCATCGGTACGCCCGAGGAGAACCGCCGCGTGGTGGGCTTGCTCCACGCTTATACTAACAAGGAGCGTTCCGCCGCGCCCGCCGCTTCCGCTCCGGCTGCTGCGGAACAGCCGCTGCGCCGCGCGCTCTTCATCGACCGCGACGGCACGCTCATCGAAGAACCCGAAGACGAGCAGATAGATTCGCTCGAGAAGTTGGCCTTCGTGCCCGGCGTGCTCACGGCCCTGCCCTCGGTGGCACGGCTCGACTACGAACTCGTCATGGTGAGCAACCAGGATGGCCTCGGCACCGACTCTTTCCCCGAAGACACTTTCCACCCCGCCCACAACAAGATGCTCCGGGCACTGGAGGGCGAAGGGGTGCGCTTCGACGAACAACTCATTGACCGCACCTTCCCCCACGAGAACGCGCCGACCCGCAAGCCTGGCACGGCGATGCTCACCCGCTACCTCGCGGGCGACTACGACCTGGCCCACAGCTACGTCATCGGCGACCGGCTCACCGACGTGGCCCTCGCGAAGAACATGGGCTGCAAGGCCATCTGGCTGCGCGGCGACCGCGCGCAACTCCCCGCCGACCTGGCTGGCAGCGTGGCGCTCGTGACGGACAGCTGGCACGAAATTGCGGAATTTCTGCGTCGCACGGAACGCCGCGCGGAAGTGGTGCGCCGCACCAAGGAAACGCAAATCCGCGTGCAGCTCGACCTCGACGGCAACCTCGAGAGCGACATCCGCACGGGCCTCCACTTCTTCGACCACATGCTCTGGCAGCTGCCCCACCACGCGGGCATCGGCCTGCGCCTCTTCTGCGCGGGCGACAGGGAGGTGGACGAACACCACACGATGGAGGACGTGGCGCTCGCCCTCGGCACCGCCCTGCGTCAGGCGCTGGGACAGAAACTGGGCATCGGCCGCTATGGCTTTGAACTGCCCATGGACGAGTGCCGCGCCAAGGTGTTGCTCGACCTCGGCGGCAGGGCCTGTTTCCGGTGGAACGTGCCCTTCACCCGCGACCGTGTGGGCGACACGCCGACGGAGATGTTCGAGCATTTCTTCTTCTCCCTCTCCTCCGCGCTCCAATGCAACCTCCACATCGAGGCCGACGGCACCAACAACCACCACCTCGTGGAGGGTGTGTTCAAGGCGTTTGCCCGCGCGCTGCGCCAGGCCATCAGCCGCAATGTATTTTCCCGTGAACTTCCCTCCAGCAAAGGCATCCTATGATAGCGATTATTGACTACGGCATGGGCAACCTGCGTTCGGTGGAGAACGCGCTGCACCGCCTCGGGGCGGAATATTGCCTCACGCGCAGCCCCGAAGAAATCCGCCGTGCCGACCGTGTGCTCCTCCCCGGCGTGGGGCATGCGGCCAAGGCCCTGGCCAATCTCCGCGAGAGCGGACTGGCCGAACTCATCCCCAACCTGCGCCGCCCTGTGCTGGGCATCTGCGTGGGGCTCCAGGTGCTCTGCCGCCACTCCGAGGAGGGCGACTGCGAGGGCCTCGGCGTGTTCGACACCTTCGTGCGCCGCTTCGCCGACAGTCCCGGGGCCAAGGTGCCCCACATGGGCTGGAACAGCATCGGCAACCTCGACGGCAAACTCTTCCGCGGCATGAAGGGCGGCAGCTTTGTCTACTATGTCCACTCCTTCTACCCCGCGCTCTGTCCCGACACCATCGCCACCACGCGCCACGGCGACTGCCTCTTCAGCGCCGCGCTGAAGTACGAAAACTTCTACGCCACGCAGTTCCACCCCGAGAAGAGCGGCGAAGTGGGCGAACAGATTCTCCAAAACTTCCTGACGCTATGATACAAGTAGTTCCCGCCATCGACCTCATTGAGGGCCGCTGCGTGCGCCTTTCCCAAGGCGACTACGCACGCCGCACTACCTACGACGCCGTGCCCGCCGACATGGCCCGCCGCTTTGCCGACGCGGGTTTCTGCCGCATCCACGTGGTGGACCTCGACGGCGCGAAGGCTTCCGAGCCGCAGAACCTCCGTACGCTCGAGGCCATGGCCCGCATCGACGGGGTGGAGGTGGAGTGGGGCGGAGGCCTGAAGAGCGAAACGGCCCTGCGCGACGTGTTCAACGCCGGGGCGACTTATGCCGTGGTGGGCAGTCTGGCCGCACGCGAGCCGCAGACCTTTGCGGGCTGGCTGCAGCGCTGGGGCGGCGAACGCCTCGTGCTGGGGGCCGACGTGCGCGAGGGTAAGGTTTCGGTCGCGGGCTGGCTCGAGGACCTCGACCTCTCCATCGAACAGCTCACGGACCAACTCCTGCCCTTCGGCTTGAGCCAAGTGATTTGTACCGACATCTCGCGCGACGGCATGCTCCAAGGTCCCAACGCGCCGCTCTACACCGCGCTCCAGTCACGCTACCCGAAGGTAGATTTCTGTGTCTCGGGCGGCATCGGCTCGCTGGACGACATCGTGCAGCTCGACGCCCTCGGCCTGCGCCGCGTGATTGTGGGCAAGGCACTCTACGAGGGACGGATTGACTTGCGTGAACTTGTTAAACTTTTCTCTTAAAATACAGCGCGCAGCGCACAATGCCTCATGCTGACCAAACGAATCATCCCCTGTCTCGACGTGAAGGAAGGACGCACGGTGAAGGGCATCCACTTTGAAAACCTCACTGACGTGGGCGACCCCGTGACCCTTGGGCAGCACTATGCCCGCGAGGGGGCGGACGAACTCGTCTACCTCGACATCAGTGCCACGCAGCAGGGACGAAACACCTTTACCCAACTCGTGGAACGTATTGCCGATGGCATCAACATCCCCTTCACCGTGGGCGGCGGTATCGCCTCGCTCGCCGATGCCTCGCGCCTGCTCGATGCCGGGGCCGACAAGGTGAGCATCAACAGTGCGGCCGTGGCACGCCCCGAGCTCATCGAGGAAATCGCACAGCGCTATGGCAGCCAGTTCGTGGTGGTGGCCATCGATGCCAAGCAGCGTCCCGATGGCGAATGGTACATCACGACCCACGGCGGCACTCGCTTCACCGACCGCGAACTCTTTGCCTGGGCCCACGAAGCCCAAGAGCGCGGCGCGGGGGAAATACTGCTCACCTCGATGAACCACGACGGCACCCGCTCGGGCTATCCCATTCCCCTCTTTGCGCGCCTCACGGCCGACCTCCGCATTCCCGTCATCGCCAGCGGCGGTGCGGGCTGCGCCGACCACATCGTGGAAGTGCTCACCGCAGGCGGGGCCGATGCCGCCCTCGCCGCCAGCATTTTCCACTATGGCGAAACCACTGTCGCCGAAGTGAAGCGCCAACTGGCCGCGTGCGGCGTGAGCGTGAGGGTGTAGGGCGCTTCCCTCCAGCGCATCCCCTTCTTCCAATTCTTCCAACCCGCAAATTTCCACTCCGATGGATTTCTCCGATTTCAATCTCTCGAAATGTCCCGACGGCCTGTTGCCCGTGGTGGTGCAGGATGCCGTCACGCTCAAGGTGCTGATGCTCGGCTACATGAATGCCGAGGCTTACGACAAAACGGTGGCTACGGGACGGGTCACCTTCTTCAGCCGTACGCGGCAATGCCTCTGGACCAAAGGCGAGACGAGCGGCCACTACCTCGAAGTGGTGAGCCAACACGTAGATTGCGACGCCGACACCCTCCTCATCCGCGCCATCCCCCACGGACCTACGTGCCACCGCGGCACGACGGCCTGCTTCGATACGCCCGAACACGAGGGCTTCCTGCGGCACCTCTTCAGTGTGGTGCAGCAGCGCCACCGCGAGATGCCCGAGGGCTCCTATACTACGCGCCTCTTCATCAAGGGCGTGAAGGCCATTGCCCAGAAAGTGGGCGAAGAGGCCGTGGAAAGCGTGGTGGAAGCCGTAGACGGCAACCGCCGCCGCTTCACCTACGAAGCTTCGGACCTTCTCTACCACCTCTTTGTGCTCTGCGAGCAGATGGGCGTGAGCCTCGAGGACCTCGAACAAGAACTGGAGCGCCGACACCGCCCCTAACCCGCTAATTTCTCCGAAAATCATGTACTACATCTCCAAACGAATAGAAATTGCCTTTGCCCACCAGCTCCGCCTGAACTACGAGAGCAAGTGCCAGCGCCTGCACGGCCACAACGGAATCGCTACCATCTACTGCTGCAGCGAGGAACTCAACGAGAACGGCATGGTGGTGGACTTTACGCACGTGAAACGCTGCATCAACGACCGCCTCGACCATCGCTGTCTCAACGAACTCTTCGACTTCAATCCGACAGCCGAGAACATTGCCCGCTGGATTGCCGACGAGGTGCCGAACTGCTACAAGGTGACCTTCCAGGAGAGCGAGGGCAACGTGGCCTGCTACGTGAAGCCCGGTTTTGAAAACGCTCCCTTCTAATCCCTTCGCCCCATGCGCATCAACGAAATTTTCTACTCGCTCCAGGGCGAAGGCTACTTCACCGGTACGCCCGCCATCTTCGTGCGCTTCGCCGGCTGCAACCTGCGCTGCCCCTTCTGCGACACCAACCACGTGCCCTTCACGGAAATGACGCCCATGGAGGTGGTGGAGGAGGTGAAGCGCTATCCCGCCCGCCACGTGGTGATTACGGGTGGCGAACCCTCGCTCCAGCTCACCGAGGAATTGGTCGAGGAACTCCAGGTGGCGGGCAAGTTCGTGGCCGTCGAGACCAACGGCACGCACCGTCTGCCCCGCACCGTGGACTGGGTGACACTCTCGCCGAAGGATGCCTTTGTGGGCGAAGCCGCCGCGCGGCCCGTGCTGCCGTACTGCGACGAACTAAAGGTGGTATTTACGGGAGAACCCCTGCCCGACTACGGCCATATCGAGGCCACCCACCGCTTTCTCCAGCCCTGCGACACAGGCGATGCCGCCCGCAACCGCGAAATCGTGCAGGGTGCCGTGCAGTATTGCCTCGAACATCCCGCGTGGAGACTTTCGCTCCAGACGCACAAGGTGCTGGATATACGCTGAACGCGCTGTACCCAGGGTATAAACCTTATAACCCTATAACCCAAAAAGAAACAGTATGCTGCTAAGTACACTGGCGCAGTCGGCCCGTGCCGAGCGCCTGCATCCCCTTTTCAAAAAACTCTTTGATTACGTGAAGACCCACGACTTGACGAAAGTGCCCGCGGGTCGCATTGTGCTCCAAGGCGAAGAACTCTTTATCAACGTGGACGACGCCACGCTGCGTTCCCGCGAGGAACAAAAACTGGAGGTTCACCGCCGCTACATTGATGTCCACTTCCCCCTGAGCGGCGCGGAAACCGTGGGCTGGCGCAGTTTGGAAACGCTCACGGAGGCGAGCGATGCCCCCTTCGATGCCGAGAAAGACTTTGCCCTCTACACCGCTCCCGCAGCGAGCTATTTCGAGGTGCAGCCCGGCAGTTTCTACATCGTCTGGCCCGAGGATGCCCACGCCCCCATCATCGGTGAAGGCCGGCTCCGCAAAGCCATTGCCAAAGTGCAGGTTATCGATTGAAGCCGCGCAGCGTGAGCACCTCGATTTGCGGCCAGGCCCCGAGGCGGTAGGGAATGCTGCCGCCGATGCCCGTAGAAACGTAGAGTTGCTGGTGTCCCTCGCGGTAGAGTCCGCCCCATTCCGGCATCATCCAGCTTGCGGGCGAGAAGCCCCCGATTTGCAGTTGCAGGGCGTGGGTGTGGCCCGACAGCATGAGCGCAACCTGCGGGTGCCGGCCCACGATGTCGCGCCGCCAGTGGCCGGGGTCGTGGCTGAGCAGCAGGGTGCAGCTGTGCGGAGGTATGTCAGCCAAAGCCTTGTCGAGATTTCCGTAGCTTGGAAAGGGCGGTTTGGAAATGTTTTCCACGCCCGCCACATAGAGCGTATCGCCGCCGCGCAGCAATGTGCGGTGGCGATTTTGCAATACCTCCCATCCCATTTCCCCTTCCATGCGCAGGAGCTGGCGGAAGCGTTCGGCACGTTCGCGGGGCGCGTGGACCGAGGCATAGGTCATGTAGTCGTGGTTGCCCAGGATGGCCAGGACACCGTCCTTCGCCCGCAGCCGCGAGAGCGTTTCCACAAAAGGTGCGGCCTCCTCGGCCGTGGTGTTTACCAAGTCGCCCGTGAAGACGATGAGGTCCGGTTGCTGCCGGTTCACGCTGTCCACCATTTGCGCCACAAAGTCCGTGTGGCCCGCGTAGGAACCCAGGTGGAGGTCCGAGATTTGCACAATTTTGTAGCCCTCGAAGCCCTTGGGCAATCCGCGGACTTTCAGTTCGGTGGAGCATACCTGCAGGCGGCGCCAGCCCCACAGCGTGCCGTAGAGTTGTGCAGCGGCCATGAGGAGGGCCAAGGCCATGGCACAGCGCGTGGCCCAGGCCTGCGAACCGAGGTGGAGCGCCGCTGCGCCGAGGCCCAGCAGGTCGGCCAGCACAAAGGTCAGCTTGGGCACGGCGATGCAGAGCAGCAGGGCGAAGGTGATTTGCAGCAGACCGGGCACTTCCACACGGCAGAGGAAGAGCCCCATACAAAACAGGGCCCCGAGCGTAGGCAACAAGAGCAGTGCCAAACGCCAGGGGCTTGGAGTGTCCCGAAGGTACATCCACCAGATGTAGCAGTCGGGGATAGAAAT
>CALZMA010000040.1 GCA_945788445.1 uncultured Bacteroidales bacterium
CGTGGCCGCGCGGAGCGGACCGCCCGACCAGCAGCCGTGGACGGCGAGCTGGAGCAGCGAGGCTTCGACATACTGCGCCACGCTGCGGGCGTTGCAGCCCGGACAGTTGGTCCAGCCGATGCCGGCCTGCGCGAGCCACGCGGCATCGAGGTGGTCGAAGCCGATGGTCGCCGTGGCTATGAACTGAACGCGCGAACCCTCGAGGAGTTCGCGGTTACAGAGCGTGCGGGTGCGGACCACGAGGGCGTCGGCCTGCTTCACGTCGGCCGGACCGATGGCTGCGCCGTCGATGTAGGCCACTTCGCCGAGCTGTTCGGCCACGCCGCGCACGAAAGGTATTTTCGAGTCAACAACGAGCTTCATCTGCGGTGCGGGTTACTTGATTTTGGCATCCTGCGGGTTGCGCAGGCCGCGGGCTCCCGTGAGGAAGGCTTTCGCTGTGCCGAAGTTGAGGTTCATGTCGAGGCGAACGGGCAAATGGTTCTTGTCGTCGGTGATGTAGAAGGTGACGATGTCCTTTTCCTTCCCCTTCTCCTTTTCCACGAAGGAGAAGACGAGGCAGCGGTAGGTGGTGGTGCTGTTCTCCATCTTGAACTTCTTCTTGCCGCGGTAGACAATGGCCTTCCACTCGCAGTTGTGGCCGTCGGCCATGAGGAAGTTGATGCGATGGCCCACCTTCATGCCTTCCGCACTGAAGGAGCGGGCGCGCAGGAGCATGCTGATCATGTCGAAGGCGCAGTATTTGCTCGTGTGGGAGGAGATTTTGGGCGCATTGTTGTCGCGCTGGTAGCGCATCTTCACCGAACACTTTCCCGAGGGGTAGGAATACCACACCTCGTTCTTGCGGTAGGTGTCGCCCTCGAAGGCCTTCTTCACGTAGTAGAGCGGGGTGAGGTCCAGGGCGGTGTAGGCCATGAGCGTGTCGCGCATGACGAAGATGTTGTCGGCCTTTTTCGACCCGCGGGTGATGAGGTAGGAGCGGTAGGCGGGCTTTCCGCCGTAGGAAGTCTGGGTGGTGTTCATCGAGGCTGTGCCGACCTTCACCCAGACAAACTTCCAGTTGAAATAAAGGTCGTAGGCGAGCGTCTCGCCGCTCTTGAAGGCCGTGTTGGTCGAGGAGCACTGCGCGTGGGCGGCGGAGGCGCCGAGGAGGAGGCAGGTTACGAAAAGGAGCGTCTTCAATGTTTTCATCGTGAGGTAGTGTTAGAGTGGATAAATGGCCGGACCGCTATTCCCGTTTCTGGCGTTCGCGTTCGGCGTTGCGGTTTCTGGGCGTCTTCTTGGCGTCTCCCTTTTGCTTGATGAGCTCCTTGGGCTTCTGTTCGAAGCGTCGGACCTCCCGGAGGTGCCAGGTTTGTTCCACGTCCCAGTTGGCGCGTATCGTTAGCTTTTGTGGAAAATAGTAGACGGGTTCCGGCTGTCGCCGTTCGGCGTAGCAGCCCTCGTCCCAGCGGCCGTTGCCGTTCAGGTCCAGGAAGAGGCGCACGTAGACCTCGCCGGGGTTGAGGTAGAAGAAGTCGGCGCGGCCCGCTTCGGCCTTCACCTGCCGCAGCACCTTCTCTGCGGGCGAGAGGAGCTGCACCACGGCCGTGGAGTCGGCGTCGGGAATGACGAGGAAGAGCGAGCCGTAGTCCTCCGGGCCCGCGATGGAAAACTCCACGTCCTTCGTCTTGCTCACCAGCCCCGAGAGGCTCACGATGCAGGCCGAGTCGATGTTCAGCACGTAGCGCTGTCCCGGCCGCCACTCCCCGCGGATGGTGTACCGGAGGAGGTCGAGCGAGTCACGCTCGAGGCGGAAGGGCACTTCGACGTAGTCCGAGTCCTTTTCGAGGAAGAGGTGGATGGCTCCCGTGTCTATGCGGAGCGCGGGTTCGGGCAGCGTGAAGTGTTGGTTGCGGTCGGGCGCCAGTTGGCTCTCGAAGCTGTACTTCACGGCGAGCGGTTGTTTCGGGGGCTCCTCTTGCGAGAAGTCGCCGCGCTTGTGGCGTTTCTCGAGGCCCTTGCGCCAGCGCTCCAGTTCCTTTTCCTGTAGCTTCAGGCGGCGTTCGTAGGAGAGGCGCGGGACCAGTTCGAGCGTGTCGCGCTGGAGGTAGGGCACACTCACGCTGTCGTTCGTCGCCAGGTAGGAGAGTTCGATGCGGAGCGAGTCTTGGTTCACGAGGGCCGTGTCGCAGAGCCAGTAGGTCAGCGTGTCGCGGTCGGCGGAGCGCTGCACGACGAAGGCGTCGCGCTCGTCGAAGTTCAGTCCCCTCACCTGCGGCATCTCCGCCTGCGGGGCGGTGAAGAAGAGGCGGAAGAAGTTGGGCTCGCGCTCCGTCTTGAGCAGCTGGAGCGTGTTGTTTTTCTCCGTGAAGGCGAGGAGCACCACGTCGTCGGGGAGATAGTGGGTGAAAGGCACGGAGCGGATGGTGTCGATGCGGACCGTGTCGGCCCAGAGCGTGTCCTGCCTCACGTCGGGGAAGCTCGAGGGGCGCAGCGTGTCGGGCAGCCAGGCCAGTCCCTCGCCCCGTGTGTAGCGGAAGTCGCTGTCCATGTCCTTGAGGGCGTAGATGCGGTACGCACCCGGGGCCACGCCCTTCACGGTGAAGTGTCCCGTGCCGTCGGTGCGGGCCACGCGGTCGAAGGGCAGGGCCGTGAAGGCCGAGTCGGCGAGGTTGGCGTGCAGGCCCACGAGGAAGCCCTTCTGCGGTTCGAGTGTGGCCGCGTCGAGCACGTAGCCGCTCACCTCCATCGTGTCCAGGCGTTCGCCCGTGGCGAAGTAGTACGTGAAGTTGCCGAGCGGGTTGCCCTCATTGCTGTCCACGATGGCGTCGGAGAAGTCTATGGTGTAGGTAGTCTGCTCCCGCATCGTGTCCACTAAGGCCACGGTGATGTGCCGGCCCGAGGTCTTGATTTCCGGCGGCTCGATTTGCGGCGGCGACAGGGTGATTTTTTCCTGTGCGTTCTCCACCGTGATGAGTTCGTTGAAGGTGATGGTCACCTTGCGCGGCTTTTGGTTCGTGGCGCCGAGCGGCGGCTGCATGGCCACGATGCGCGGCGGCGTTTCGTCGTACGGTCCGCCGTCGGGCCCGCTGCCGGGGTTCGCACAGGCCGTGAGCAGCGCGAGGAGCAGGGTGAGCAGTGAGAGAGGCTGGAGATGTTTCAAGGGATAGGGGAGTGAGAGGGTTGGAAGGAAGCGCCGGGCCTACTGGAGGGCGAGGATTTGTTCGATAATCTCGCGGTTGTTGCAGAGTCGCGGCACCTTGTGTTGTCCGCCCAGCTTTCCGCGGCTTTTGAGCCAGTCGTGGAAGAGCCCCGGGCGGGCCTGTACGATCTGGAGCTGCTGGAGCGTGATGTTCTTGAAGCGTTTGGCCTCGTAGTCCGAGTTCACGCGTTGCAGCGTCTCGTCGAGGATTTTCGCGAAGGCGTCGAGGTCGGCCGGGGCCTTGTCAAATTCGATGACCCACTGGTGGTGGCATTTCCCGTCGCTGTCCATGAACACCGGGGCGGCGGTGTATTCGTTCACCACGGCACCGGTCTGGCGGCAAGCCTCCTGCAGGCCCTTCTCCGCGTTGTCCACGATGAGTTCTTCGCCGAAGGCGTTGATGAAGCTCTTGGTCCGTCCGCTGATGATGAACTTGTAGGGCTTCGTTTCGGTGAAGCGCACCGTATCTCCGATGAGGTAGCGCCACAGGCCGCCCGAGGTGGAGATGACGAGGGCATAGTTGCGGCCCGCCTCCACGGCCCAGAGCGGCACGGCCTGGGGTTGGGGCTTGTCGAGTTCCTCGAGGGGAATGAATTCGTAGAACACGCCGTAGTCCAGCATGAGCAGCATGGCCGGGTCGGCGGGGTCGTTTTGCAGGCCGAAGAAGCCTTCCGAGGCATTGTACGTCTCCATGTAGTGCATCTCGGGGTTGCGCACCAGTCGGCGGTACTGCTCGCGGTAAGGCGTGAAGGCCACGCCGCCGTGGAAGAACACTTCGAGCTCGGGCCAGACCTGGTCCACGCTCTCCTTGCCCGAGATTTCCAGCATGCGGTTCAGCACGGCCATCATCCACGAGGGCACGCCCGAAAGGTTCGTGACGCGCTGCTCCATGGCGATGCGTGCGATGCGGTCGCGCTTTTCCTCGAAGTCCGGGAGGAGCGCGACGCTCTTGGGCGGCGTGCGCACGAGGTTCACCAGGGGGTTGATGTTCTCGATGAGGATGGCGCTGAGGTCACCCACGAGCGAGCCCGGCAGGTTGTAGTTCGGCGCGTGCGACCCGCCCAGAATGAGGGCGCGTCCGTCGAAGAGGCGGCTCTTGGGGTAGTTGCGCAGGTAGAGGGCCACGGCATCGCGGCCGCCGGCGTAGTGGGTGTCCTTCAGTCCCTGGGGGCTGACGGGGATGAACTTGCTCTTGTCCGCCGTAGTGCCCGACGACTTGGCGTACCACTTGACCCGTCCGGGCCAGAGCACGTTGGCGGCGCCCTGCCGCATACGGTCGATGGGCCCCTTCAGCTCCTCGTAGGAGTTGAGCGGCACCTGTTGGGCGAAAGCCTCGTAGCTGTGGATGGAGGCGTAGTGGTGGAGTTTGCCCCACTCCGTTTCGCCGGCCTGCCGCAGCAGGCGGTCGAGCACCCCGCGCTGAATGTCTTCGGCGCAGGTGGCATAGCGGTCGATGGCGCGGGCTCGGCCCGTGAAGAAGGGGCGGATGAATTTTGTAAGGCTCATATCGGGGCAAAAGTACATATAATCGTTGAAAGAGGGCCTTGGCCGGGGCGGGAAAGCCCTGTTTCCGGAAAATCGGGTTGCGGCGCGGCGTTGGCGGAAGGCCCTGCGGGCAATAAGCCTCGCGCGCGCGTTCCTTATATATAAGGTGCGGGCCGCGGGCCGGGCGGCCTCAGGGGTTCGGCTTGAGGTACACGCTCAGGGGATAGTGGTCCGAGTGTTTCGCCGCGTCGTCCACCATGGCCGCGAAGGGCTTCCAGTGGTCCGAACAGAAGAGGTGGTCGATGCGCACGAACATTGCGTCCTTGTTGAAGGAGCGTCCGATGCCGTTGCCCGTGGCCCGGAACACGTCGGTCAGGCGGCTGCAGACCGCGTGGTGGGCGTAGGAAATCGGGGTGTCGTTGAAGTCGCCCATGAGCAGGATGCGTTCGCCCGCGTGGCGGTCCAGGAATTGCGCCAGGGTGTCGGCCTGGTGCGCCCGCTCGTGGCTGGCCTTCGCAATCTTCGAGACAAACGAGAGCTTCTCGCGTTGGGCGTAGGCATCCTCGGGGTTGTGGACGAGCGAGGAGTAGTTGGTGCGTTCGGTGGGCGAGAGGTGCATCGATTCGAGGTGTACGTTCACCACCACGAGCGTGTCCTTGCGTCCGCGGGGCAGGTAGAAGGCCGCCGCGCCGTTTCCGCTCGAGCGGCAGATGCCCTCGATGCGCGCCGCGGGCCAGCGCGAAATCACGGCCAGGCGGTTGCCCGTGAGCTGGAAGTAGGAAATGTGGTAGCCCCGCTTCTCCACCGTTTCGCGGATGAGTCGGATGTCGTCCTCGTTGCGCGTCATCACCTCTTGTAGGCAGGCCACGTCGGGGTCCTTGGCCAGCACGTATTCCAGCACGGTCAGCCGTCCCTCTTCGTCCTTTTCCCAGGTGTTGAGGCAGTGGGTGTTGTACGTCAGCACCTTCAGGCACCCCTTGGGCGGCGGCGAGCTGAGATTGACGGGGCAGTAGTCGCGCAGCGAGCCGCAGCAGCCCAGCAGGCCCACGGCCGAAATCCACGCCACCCGCGGGCGGAGCACCAGGCTCACCAAGCCCGCAGTCACCACGGCGGCCACGAAAAACGGAAAGCCCAGTCCCACGATGCTCCAATAGCTTCCCCACCGCGAAGGGTCGATGTAGACCGTCGCGGCGCAGCCCCAAAGCAGGAGTACGGCTATCCAGGAAATCACCGTCAGGAAGTGCTCAATCCATTTCATAGTCAGGAAAAGTTGGTTCACTATTTAGGTTCATGCCCCCCGCGCCGCGGAGTGCAGCGGGGCGGGCGGTGCCGGCCGGGGCTTATTTCCGGCTGAGACGGTAGAGTTCTTGTTTCTCTTCAGTGGTGAGGCTGTCGTAGCCCGACTGGCGTATTTTGTCCAAAATCTCGTCCATGCGTTTCTCCTCCGCCTTCTTGCGCATGTTGTACTCGTAGTCCGTTTCGCGGGTGGCGGTCCGGTGCGCGTTGCCCGGCTTGGTCTTTTTGCCATTGCCGAGTCCGTTCCACCAGTGGACGATCCGGTCCTTCAGCGTAGGCTTGCGGAGCGGTTCTCCGTTGATGGTCCATTGCTGCCAAGGGTCCCTGGGTTGCGGTTGGCGGCGCCAGTAGCGGAGGAGCAGCCAGCCGAAGAGCATGCCGCCGAGGTGAGCGAAGTGAGCCACGTTGTCGTTCGAGAAGTAGGCCGAGAAGAGTTCGATGGCCGCATATCCCACCACGAAGTACTTGGCCTTCATCGGGATGGGCGGCAGGAGGAGCATGATGCGCTCGTTGGGGTAGAGCATGCCGAAGGCCAGCAGCACCCCGTAGCAGGCTCCCGACGCACCGATGGTGGTCCAGAGGTTCAGGAAGGCGGAAGTGGACATCAGGCCACAGCTCGTGTCCACATACTCGTATAGGTGCATGCCCAGCGTGTAGTAGGCGCTGAGTTGCACAGCCTCCTGGCAGAGGCCCGCTCCCACGCCGCAGATGAAGTAGTAGAGCAGGAAGCGGTTTCGGCCCAGCGTCCGTTCGATGAGGCCGCCGAACATCCAGAGCGAGAACATGTTGAAGAAAAGGTGGGCGATGCCTCCGTGGAGGAACATGTAGCTCACTAACTGCCAGATGCCGAAGTTCTCGGCCAGCACAAAGTGGAGGCCGAAGATATCCGTGAGGTCGGTGCCCGCGGCCTTCGCGAGCTCTTGGAGAATGAAGCAAACGACGTTCGCTATCAGAAGGTTTCGCGTGATGGGGGGGAGCGATTGCATGGAGTTCAGGTGTTGAGAAATCGGGGTTTTGAAGAGTTGATAAGTTCAGTAGGTGGGGGAAAGCGGTGCCGCCCCGCGCGATGCCGGACTTCGTTTCCGGTCAAATAGCGCGGGCACCTTGCGGGCGGGCCGGGCGAATTGGCTACATTTGCAGCCCGTTCAGCTGTTCGTGTAGTGGAACACCACGGCGCCCATGGCCCTTTCCGCCTGCATCACCGTGCCAACGGGCATGCGCGGTTCGGGCACGCCGCTTTCCAGTTCCGTTTCGCTGAGTTCCACGAAGGCTTCTTCCCAGAGTCCCGCGTCGATGAAGCTCTGGAGCGTTTGCGGTCCGCCCTCCACCAGGAGCGACTGTACCCCTTGGCGGTAGAGGTCCGACACCATCGTGCGGATGTCGGCGTAAGCCTGGAAGCCCGCGGGGAGTTCGCCCTCCGCCACCCGTCCGAGCACCACGCGCAGCGGGTCCTTGCCCGTCCAGTGGCGCACGGTCAGCGTGGGTCGGTCCTTCACGAGCGTCGCGTGGCCCACGAGGATAGCCTGGTGCATGGCCCTCAGCCGGTGAACGCGCATCAGCGAGCAGGGCGTGGAGAGCGCGGCGGGCCGTTCGTCCGCCCCCTC
>CALZMA010000041.1 GCA_945788445.1 uncultured Bacteroidales bacterium
TGATGCTGAAAGGCAGCAGCCTCAAGCCCTACAAGCTCACGCTCTTCCGCAGCCTCTCGTTCGTGCCTTCGGCCGTCGAGGCGAAAACCGTGGAGCAGAAAGTCATCGCCGACGCCAAGGGGGCCGTAGACAAGGAAACGGTGAACCGCAAGGGCCAGCTCTACTACGGCTTCTACCAGCTCAAGCCCGCCTCGGGGCAACGCCGCTACCTCATCTACCGCAACAATGCCCTCGCCGCCTCGCCGACAGCCGACTCCCCCGGCCTACTCCTTATATATATAGAAGGAACGGCCACGCCGCAAGAACTCCAATCGTTCTTCAAGAAAAAGTAGAGTAAGGTTATAAGGGATAATGAATAATTAAATTGGCTACTCCAATTGAACGCGGAGCAATTCCTAATTCCTAATTCCTGATTCCTAACTCCTAATTCCTAATTCCTAATTCCCCATAAACACCCTCCCCCACATGAAACGCCTCTTCACCACCCTCTTCTCCCTCACCCTCACGGCAGCCGCCTGGGCCGCCGGAAAGGAATGGATGCCAACCGACACCGTAGTCCGCGTGGTCCGTCCCGACAGCGTCGTGGTTCTGGAAAACGACTCCTCCACCCAAGTGAAAATCTTCGGACGGACAGGCGACCCGCACTACAGCTTTTCCTACTCCAAGTCCTTCAGCAGCGAAACGCTCACCAAGGCCAGCGAGCGCGCCGAACTCTGGAGCATCACCCTGCCCCTTCAGGACAATTCCGAGGGCGGGCACAAGGGCTTCAGCCTGCTGCTCTTCAACGACATCTCCATCGGCTACGGCTTTGCCGTGGACAACCCCACCTCAACCGGTCTCCACTCCGCCTGGCAATTCTCGCTCGAACTCGTGGGCGTGAAGGCTTACCTCCCCGGTGGCCGCGACTACTTCTCCCTCGGCGTGGGCATGGAAGCCAACCTCATCAGCCAGCACACGAGCCAGATGTGGGGCCAGACCAACAGCGGCGTAGGCCTGCTCCCGCCGCCCGAGGGCTCCTACAACCACCGTTCCACCCTCACCGACTGCGCCTGGACCCTTCCCCTCCACTACGGCCACCGCTTCGGCCCGCTCTGGGTGGACCTCGCCGCCATCGGGCAGCTCCACCTCAAGCCCCGTATCAGCAACACCTACGAAGTGGAGAACCGCGAGTACACCCACACCTTCCGCCACCTCAAGGCCAACGACCTCAGCCTCAGCTACCGCCTCACACTCACATACAAGAACAACCTCGGCCTCTATGTGCAGTACAACCCCAACTACCTCTTCGATGCCCCGCAGTCGCCGCGCTTCCGCCTGCTGACCGTCGGCCTCTCGCTCTAATCCCCTCCATCGACCGCTAACCCCGCGCGCCCAGCGCACCCCAATACATACCACTATGAAAAGAATTGCTCTTCTCTTCGGCCTGCTCTTCGCCCTCACGGCCCGGGCCAACGACGTCGAGACCGACGTCACCACCGTCCACACCGATGCCTCCGCCACGGAGCTCACCGATGCCCACTCCCCACGCCATCACAGACGCCACAATGCGCGCCGGAAGCACCGCAGCGGTGGCGACTTCGGCGACTTCCACGTAGGCTTCGTCACCGCCCTCGGCGCGCCCGCCGGCATGAACGTCGACTTCTGGTCCTCGGGCGAAATCGGCTTCGCCCCCGTCGCCTACCGCTGGTACACCCGTTCGGGCAAGCAGAACGTGAGCGTATCCTTCGGCTTCAACTGGCGCAACTACCGCATGACGGGCCACAACCGTTTTGTCAAGGACGGTTCGGGCTACCTCACCGTGGAGCCCTACCCCGCCGCCGTGGCCTCCAGCGCCGAGTTTTCGCGCATCAAGGTGTTCAGCCTCTACCTCCCCCTGCGCTACACCGTAAACCTCTCGGACGACTGGGCCCTCTCGGCCGGTGCCATCCTCAACTTCAACACCTACGCCTCGGTCGAAACGCACTATAAGGAAGTGACCAACTTCCCCACCCTCGACACCAAGGTCACGAGCCGCGTGCAGGAGAGCATCAAGAAACTTCACCAGCGCCCCGTGACGGTGGACTTCCTCGCCCAGCTGAACTGGCGCGGCGTGGGCCTCTACGTGAAGTATTCGCCCTGCCAGGTCATCAATCCCGACTGGGGACCCGACTTCTCCTCGCTCAGCACGGGTGTGAGCCTCGGATTCTGACGGCCGACACTACGCCGCATCGGTCAAGTGGACATCTCGCAAAACTTACTGTATAGGCAACGGGCCTTCGCAGTAACTGACAGCCATCCACTTGGCCGATATTTTTGTGCCCTTTCCGCAGCCCTACGGCCGCCCTTTGCGGGTCGGAAAGCCCGGGGCAAAGTGTGGCTGTCCTGACAAACGAACCAACTGAAAATCCTCCATGAAAAACTCCCTTTTCACATTCCTGTTCCTCCTTCTCGCCGTGTACGCCCATGCCCAGCAAAAGCCCCTGCTCACGATAGATGACGTGATGCAGAAAGAATACCACATACTCTATGGCCAAGTGCTGGACCACGTGACGCGCCAGCCACTGGTGGGCGTAAAGACGCAGTTGCTGACGAAGGACAGCATCCTGGTGTTCGAATGGACCATCATTCCCAACGCCGAAGTAGCCAACCTGCGCTCCGTCTTCGTAGCCCCGCTTCCCGAGGCGGGAGCATACATCCTCCACTTGGAAAAAGAAGGATACGAAGCGGTGACCCGGCCCTACAGCATCGACAAACTGCGGAAGAGCGAAAAGGCCATCCTGCACGACCCGATCATCATGAAACGTGCTCCGCGCGAGATGCAACTGAACGAGGCCGTCGTCAAGGCCACAAAAATAAAATTCTACGTGCGCGGCGACACCGTCGTCTACAACGCCGATGCCTTCCAGCTCGAGGAAGGTTCCATGCTCGATGCCCTCATCAGCCAGTTGCCCGGTGCGGAACTGAAGGACGACGGCCGCATCTTTGTCAACGGGAAACAAGTGGAAAGCCTCCTGCTCAACGGCGAGGACTTTTTCAAGAAAGACCGCTCCGTCATGCTCGACAACCTCCCCACCTACATGGTCAAGGACATCAGGGTCTACGAAAAGGAGGGCCAGCTGGGACGACTGATGGGCCAAAGCGTCGGCGATGAACTGCTCGTCATGGACGTAAAGCTGAAGAAGGATTACCAAGTGGGCTGGATGGGCAATGTGGAGGCGGGCGGCGGCACCGACGACCGCTACTTAGGGCGCCTCTTTGCCCTCCGCTACACCACCCACTCGCGCCTCTCGGCCTTTGCCAACATGAACAACCTCAACGACAGGCAACGCCCCGGGCAGGGCAGCGAATGGATGCCCGCCATAGAAGACGGTATCAGAACCCTGCAGAACGGCGGCATCGACTATCTCGTGAAAGACCGCCTGCACAGGTTTGAGCTCGAAGGCGAGGCAACCGTCAGCCACACTGACACTCGCACCCGGGAGCTGACAGCCAAGCAGACTTTCCTGCAAGGCGGCGACACCTACGGACGAATGCGCCATGCGAACCGCGCGCACGACCTTTACTTCAACACGCACCACAACTGGACCTTCCACACCCGGTGGGGCAACGTCAAACTGAACCCGAACCTTCACTATTCGTCCAACAGCGACCGCAGCCTCGACCGCGCCGCACAGTCTGCCCGCGACAACCTCACGGATGCTTCCTTGGACACGCTCTTCTCCACTGCCGCTACCCCCGCCCAACTCGCCGGCATCATCAACCGCCATTCCGACGAGTCCAAGCGAAACGGCCACTACCTCTCCACGGGCCTCACCGCCCAAACTGCCATCAAGGTGCCGCACACCAACGACCAAATCCTGCTCGAAGCGCGCGGCAACTACATCGACACCCGGCACGACAACTTCGCCCACAAGCGCTACGACTATCCCCAAGGCGGCGCGCCCACAGACCAAAGGAACGAATACGGCAAGGAGGACTACCGCGCCCATTCCGTCACGGCCAAGGCCGCCTACTACTATTGTGGCCTGGGGCACAACTGGCTCGTCAGCCCTTCCTACGAATACACCACCGACCACACCCGCAGCGACTATGGCCTCTACCGCCTCGATTATCTGACAAGCGACTGGCCGCAGCTGGGCCTTCTGCCCTCCGCCGCCGACTGGCAGCAAGCGGCCTTCGACCCCGAGCACAGCCAGTACACCACCCGGCGAAACGACTACCACGTGGTAGCCCTGCACATCTACAAGAACGAGTACAAGCGCAACACCTGGTCCTTCCACCTCAACCTGCCGCTCAGCATCGACCGCAACCGCCTCGACTACAACCGCCCCGCACTCGTAGACACGGCCATCACCAAGCACTACGCGCTGTTCCGCCCGTCGCTGCGGGTGAGCAAGAAGTGGATAAACACGGACGAAAGCGGCCGCGTGCGCTTTTACCACGAACTGAAGGCAAGCTACCGTTTTGCCATGCAGCCTGCCTCCATCGACTACTTTGTCAATGTGCGTACCAACGACAACCCGCTGGAAGTGTACACGGGCAACAACGGCCTGCGCCCGTCGAACAGCCACCGCTGGGAAATGAATTATCTGTGGAACAGCCCGGAAACGCAGCGCATGGTTTCTGCCAACGTTTCCTATCTGCTCGCACACAACGACGTGGCCATGGGATACACCTACGACAGGCTAACGGGCGTCTACACCTATCGTCCGGAAAACGTAAGCGGCAACAATCTCCTCTCTGGCAAAGTCAGCTTCTCTACGCCCCTGGACAAGCCGAAGCGGCTGAAGCTGGAGCTGAACACCGATGCCACCTTCCAGCACAGCATCGACCTCAGCAGCGACTCTCCGGAGCAGGCCCCGCGAAAGTGTGCGGTCAATACCGCGAACCTCACCCAGGGCCTGCGCCTCCAGTACGCCCTGTGTGCCGTCCGTCTCGGCGCAAAGGCTTCGGCGACCTATACCCGCCAGACCTCGCCCCGCACGGGGTTCGTGGCCACGGATGCCGCCTCGTTCCACTACGGCCTCCACTGCACGGCCGACCTCCCCAGGGGCTGGCAAGTCTCCACCGATGCCACCATGTATAGCCGCCGAGGCTATGCCGACCGCTCCTTCAATACCGACCACCTTGTGTGGAACCTGCGGGTGGCCAAGAAGTGCATGAAGGGCAAACTGACCGTGATGCTCGACGGCTTCGACCTGCTGAACAACATCTCTACCGTGCGCCAGTCGCTCAATGCGCAGGGGCGCACCGAAACGTGGCACATGTCCATTCCGCGCTACGCCATGCTGCACGCGGTGTACAGGCTGAGCCATTCTCCAAAGAAAAAGGGCTTGGCCGATTGAAAAGATTTCGTACCTTCGCCGGGCAACACCGACTTATTAACCTGAAATCTTCACAAGACAGCACAGCATGAAACACACCCTTTGCCTCCTCCTCGCCGCCCTGCTGGCCTGCGCCGCCTGGGCCGACGAACCCTTCCGCTCCCACCGCTACGACATCTTCAAGTCCCTGCCACCCGAAGCGGGCAGCATCGTGTTCGTGGGCAACAGCATCACGGACATGCACACTTGGGCCGAAGCCTTCGTCACCTCCGACGGACAGCCCCTCCCCATCGTGAACCGCGGCAACTCGGGCACCTACTCCACCGAGCAGAGTGCCAACCTCGAGAGCTACCTGGTCCATGCGCCCAAGAAACTCTTCCTGATGATCGGCACGAACGACATCGCCACCAGCGGCGGACTCGACTTCCGTCCCGAACAGGTGGCCGCCCACGTGAAGAGCATGGTGCAACGCATCCACCGCCGCTGCCCCGCCACAAAGGTCTATCTCTACAGCATCCTCAACAACCGGACACACAACCGCCCCGCCGAACGCTGGCTCCGCACGAACGCCCTCGTCAAGGCTTACGTGGAGGAGGTGCACGAGTCTTGGCTCACCTACATCGACCTCTACGATGCCCTGACCCACGTGGCCGACGGCGGCGACTGGAGCTACGACCGCCTCCACCTCACCGCTGCCGCCTACCGCGTGTGGGCCGAAAAAATCTGCGGCTACCTGGCCGAGGGCGAACCCTTCGAGGTCCGTCCCGTCTACCCCGAGGCGGCCGCCGCGCTCCAGCAAAACGGCGGCTTGCAGGCCTCCCACGGCATGCGCGCCACCTACTTCAGCCTGCTCCCCATCTGCCCGGACGATGTGCTCCTCTTCGGCGATGCCGAGGTGAAGGCGGGCGAATGGAACGAAATCATGGGGTCGCCCCACGTGAAGAACCGCGGTTCGGGCTGGGGCTACGGTGCCCTCTCGCTCGAAGGCGTGGGCCGCGCCATCGATGCCACCTTTGCCCCCACCCCGGGCGTGGAGAAAGCCAGTCCGAAGGCCGTGGCGCTCTATGCCGGCACGGTGGAGGTACACGGCCGGCAGCCTCTGGCGGAAGTGAAGGCCCGCTATGCCGCCCTCGTCGAAAAGCTCGCGGCGGCAGCCCCCTCGGCCAAGGTCTACCTGATAGGGGTACACCCCACTAACTCGGCCGAAACCAACGCGGGGCGCATCGGTCCGCTCAACGCCTTCCTCGACTCGCTCGCCCGGTCCCGGCCCGAACGCCTGCGCTACGTGGACGGCTACGCGGACATGGAGCGCGACGGCGTGGCCCTGGCGGAATATGTGCGCCATCCGAACTACCTCTACGCCCTGGGCTACAACCTCGTGGCCCGTCGGCTCGCCGCCGCCCTCGAGGCCGACTTCCCCGCCGACCGCTACCCCGTGGCGAGCGCAGAGACCTGTGCCGAACACTGCCGCCAAGCCACGCTGCGCAACCGCGTAGGCGAGGCCATCACGGCGGGCCACGTAGCCTTCGACCTCGCCCCGGCCACGGCCTACACCCCCGCCGACCTCGCCGCCTTCAACGCGCAGGCCGAATCCGCCTACGAGCTGCTCGCCAGGCCTTCGCTCCCGGAAAAGGAGGTGGAGGAAATGGTGGAGGCGCTCACGCAGTGCGCAGCCAAGGTGCAGTAGCCACTTCCCCTCGGACAACCCTCCGCAAACGGCTATTCCTATACGTAAATTATACCCCGAAAAAATGTTTCAACCCTTCAGCCACCTCTTCGTTTCCTCTGATTTTCAGTGCAGAAATGGCTGAAGGGTTTGTTTTTCAAACCTTTCAAACCATTCAGCCTCACACGGAACCGTTCTGCCATTCCCAAGAGAGGCTTGTCACCCATTTGTCCCCCCTCCTCCTCGTACTTCACCCTCCCTTCAGTCCCAGCCTCAGTTGTTTCAACTCCGCCGATTGAAAAAACAGTCGCAGGCTTTCGTTTGCCAGTCCGCGGACTTGTCCCCCCCGGGCCACGGCGAAACCTTGCCGAGCGCAGCGAGCCGCGGCTGAAGGGTTTGAAGGGTTTGAAACTTAAACCCTTCAGCCATTTTTGTCTTGAATATCTACAAGAAACGGAACGAGGCTGAAGGGTTGAAACATTTTTTGAAGGGTTTGAAATACGTATAATAGAGCACGCACGACGGGCCGTTTCCAACCCTTCAGCGGTGTTCAAGTTCCCCGAAAGTTCCACAG
>CALZMA010000042.1 GCA_945788445.1 uncultured Bacteroidales bacterium
TGGCTTCACGGCTTCCTCATGGAGACTTGCGGCTTTGCCGAATGGGGCGCTATCCTCACGGAGAGCGTGCTGGTGGCATTGGGCATCGTAACGCTCTATGCCGTGTTTGCCATCGCCCTTATCTACATGGAGCGCAAGGTGTGTGCATTCTTCCAGTGCCGCCTTGGCCCGATGCGTGTGGGTAAGTGGGGCCTGCTCCAGGTGTTCAGCGACGTGTTCAAGATGCTGACGAAGGAGATTATCAGTATGCGCCAGAGCGACCTCTTCCTCCACAACCTGGCCCCCTTCCTCGTTGTGACGGCCTCGATGGTCACTTTCAGCTGCCTGCCCTGGAACAAGGGAGCGCACATCATCGACTTCAATGTCGGCGTCTTCTTCTTCCTGGCCATTTCCTCCATCGGCGTGGTGGGCATCCTGCTGGCCGGATGGAGCAGCAACAACAAGTATTCGCTCATCGGTGCCATGCGCAGCGGTGCGCAGATCATCAGCTACGAGCTCAGTATCGGCATGACGATGCTGGCCATGATTTGCCTCACGGGCACGATGTCGTTCAGCGAAATCTGCCACGACCAGTACGTCAATGGCTGGAACATCGTGCGCGGACACGTGCCCGCGGTCATCGCTTTCCTCATCTACCTCGTGGCCGGCAACGCGGAGTGCAACCGCGGCCCGTTTGACCTCCCCGAGTGCGAGAGCGAGCTGACGGCCGGCTACCACACGGAGTATTCGGGTATGCACTTCGGCTACTACTACCTGGCCGAATACCTCAACCTCTTCATCTGCGCGGGTATGGCCTCGACCATCTTCCTGGGTGGCTGGGCCCCGCTCCACATCTACGGCCTCGAGGGCTTCAACGGCGTGATGGACCTGGTGCCGGGCGCTGTGTGGTTCCTGGGCAAGACGTTCTTCGTCGTGTTCCTGCTGATGTGGCTCCGCTGGACTTTCCCGCGCTTGCGCATCGACCAAATTCTCTCGCTCGAATGGAAATACCTCATTCCCTTCAGCATGGTAAACCTCGTGCTCATGGCCCTGTGCGTTGCAATGGGCTGGCACTTTTAACCGTTAAAGACTCATGGAAGAAAAAAGTTATTTCGGCGGTATCGCCGACGGTCTGAAAAGCTTGACCACGGGTTTGAAAACCACCATGCGCGAGTTCTTCACCCCGAAGATTACGGAGCAGTACCCCGAGAACCGCGACACGAACGTGATGTTCGACCGCTTCCGCGGCTCGCTGACAATGCCCCACAACGCGCAGAACGAACACCGGTGTGTCGGCTGCGGCCTGTGCCAGATGGCCTGCCCGAACGATACCATCAAGGTGACGAGCGAGTTCTACGAGACGGAAGACGGCAAAAAGAAGAAACGCCTCGTGAAGTACGAGTATGACCTCGGCTCCTGCATGTTCTGCCAGCTCTGCACCCGCGCCTGCCCCCACGGTGCCATCACCTTCGACCAAAGCTACGAAAACGCGGTGTTCGACCGCACGAAGCTGAAGAAGGTGCTCAACCACGAAGGCAGCAGCTGTGAAGCGCACTGAGCAGCCTACAAGTTTTAGAGTTTAAGGTCTGGAGGGTTACGCGCCAAAGCCTTCTTTTGGACGGTGGCCTCACAGACTCCTGAACTTCAGACTTTCAACCCCCAAACTCCCATCCAAGCTAATGAATTCCCAAAATATTATGTTCGTCGTATTGGCGGTGCTCATCATGCTCTCGTCGCTGGCCACAGTGATGACCAAGAGCATTGTGCGTGCTGCCACCTACCTGCTCTTCGTGCTTCTCGGCACGGCAGGTTTGTACTTCCTGATGGGCTACACCTTCCTGGGCTCCGTCCAGGTGATGGTCTACGCGGGCGGCATCATTGTGCTCTACGTGTTCTCCATCCTGCTGACCGAAGGCGCCAAGGACGAGACCTTCAAGCGCAAGGCCAAGGATGCCTCCTGGGGCTTCCTGCTGAGCCTCGTGGGCTTCGTGGCCTTCCTGAGCGTGGTGCTCACCCACCAGTTCAAGTCGGAAGTGCTCAGCGGCCCGAGCGAAACCGCCAGTGCCGTCACCACCATCGAGTCCATCGGCCGTGGCATGCTCAGCAGTGGCGAAGGCGGCTACCTCCTCCCCTTCGAGGCGGTCAGCGTGCTGCTCCTCGCCTGCATCGTCGGCGCCCTGCTCATTGCGCGTAAAAGATAAACCGGAACCCTCAACCCCAAAACAGCAAAACACAGTATGATACAGATTGAATATCTCCTCGTAGTGTCGGCCGTGATGATGTTTGCAGGCGTTTTCGGTTTCCTTACCCGCCGCAGCACGCTCGCCATCCTCCTGTCGGTCGAGCTCATGCTCAACGCCACCGACCTCAATTTCGCAGTGTTTAACCGTATGCTTTATCCCGAAGGCTATGAAGGCTATTTCTTTGCCCTCTTCTCCATCGCCATCTCGGCGGCCGAGAGTGCCATTGCAATCGCCATCATGATCAACATCTACCGAATGATCAAGAACATTCAGGCAGGTGAGCTGGAGCAGATGAAGTGGTAAATCAGCTTACGCTAACACATGGAATCTACTATCTTTATTCTCCTGCTGCCTTTCCTCTCCTTCCTCCTGCTGGGAGTGTTCGGGAAATGGTTCAGCCATAAAGCCGCAGGGCTCATCGGCACCGCTTCGCTGCTCGCCGTAGCCGTGCTGTCGTACGCGACGGCCTACGACTACTTCTTCTGCCTCGAACGCACGGCCGAAGGTGTCCTGCCCACCGTGGTGCCCTACAACATCCACTGGCTCCCCTTCTTCGCCGAAGGGCTCAGCTTCGACATGGGCATCATGCTCGACCCCATCTCCGTGATGATGCTCATCGTCATCTCCACGGTGTCGCTCATGGTACACATCTACTCGTTCGGCTACATGCACGGCGAGCGCGGCTTCCAGCGCTACTACGCTTTCCTGAGCCTCTTCACCATGTCGATGCTCGGGCTGGTGGTGGCCACAAACATCTTCCAGATGTACATGTTCTGGGAGCTGGTGGGCGTTTCCTCGTATCTCCTCATCGGCTTCTACTACACTTCGCCCGCAGCCATCGCCGCTTCGAAGAAGGCCTTCATCGTGACGCGCTTCGCCGACCTCTTCTTCCTCATCGGCATCCTCATCTACGGCTACTACTGCAAGTCGTTCGGCTTCGAGTTCGACCAGGCGGGCTTCGCCCAGGGCGCAGCCATGCTGCCCCTCGCCCTGTTCCTGATGTTCATCGGCGGTGCGGGCAAGAGTGCCATGTTCCCCCTCCACATCTGGCTGCCCGATGCCATGGAAGGCCCCACGCCCGTGTCGGCCCTCATCCATGCCGCCACGATGGTCGTGGCCGGCGTGTTCCAGATTGCGCGCCTCTTCCCGCTGTGGATTGAGTATGCCCCCGGCACGCTCCACATCGTGGCCTGGGTAGGTGCCTTCACGGCCTTCTACGCTGCCGCCGTGGCCTGCTGCCAGAGCGACATCAAGCGCGTGCTGGCCTTCTCGACCATCTCGCAGATTGCCTTCATGATGGTGGCGCTGGGCGTATGCACCGAGTACACCACGGGGCACCACCACGTGGGTTCGCTCGGCTACATGGCCTCCATGTTCCACCTCTTCACCCACGCCATGTTCAAGGCCCTCCTCTTCCTCGGAGCGGGCTGCATCATCCATGCCGTACACAGCAACGAGATGTCGGCCATGGGCGGCTTGCGCAAGTACATGCCCATCACCCACATCACCTTCCTCATCGCCTGCCTCGCCATCTCGGGCATCCCGCCCTTCTCGGGCTTCTTCTCGAAAGACGAAATCCTGACGGCGGCCTTCGCCTACATGCCCGCCATGGGCTGGATCATGACGGCCATCGCCGCGATGACGGCTTTCTACATGTTCCGCCTCTACTTCGGCATCTTCTGGGGTACGGAGAACAAGGAGCTCCACGCGCACCACACGCCCCACGAGGCTCCGCTCACGATGACGCTCCCGCTCGTGTTCCTCGCCCTCGTCACCTGCGGTGCCGGCTTCCTGCCCTTCGGCCACTTCGTGAGCGCCGACGGACAGCTCTACGACATCCACCTCGACTGGAACATCGCGGGCACGTCCATCGTCATCGCCGTGGCATCCATCTTCCTCGCCACCTATATATATATGGGTGAGCGCCAGCCGAAGGCCGATGCACTGGCCGAGAAGTTCAAGGGCCTCCACCAGTGGGCCTACAAGCGCTTCTACCTCGACGAGGTCTACCAGTACATTACCCACCGCATCATCTTTGCCCACGTTTCCAAGCCCATCGCCTGGTTCGACCGCCACATCATCGACGGCTTCTTCGACTTCCTGGCCCACGGCACCCACGCCCTCAGCTTCCGCATCCGCGGCTTCCAGAGCGGCTCGGTTCAGAAGTACGCTTTCGTATTCCTCTTGGGAACGCTGGCTCTCCTGGCCATCATGGTGCTGGCATAGCAGCGTGCCGGGCTATAAAACTTAGAAACGATAATTCCAATCACTATGAACTTTCTTTCATTATTCGTTCTCATACCCCTGGTCATGCTGCTCGGTCTGTGGCTGGCCCGCGATGTGAAGGGCGTGCGTGCAGTGATGGTTGCGGGCAGTACCGCCCTCCTTGTGTTGGCCGGTTACCTCACCCTCACCTTCCTGGGCGACCGCGCTGCCGGAGCGACCGACGAGATGCTCTACACCGCCTCGTTCGACTGGTTTGCCCCCCTCCACATCAAATACTCCGTGGGTGTCGACGGCATCAGCGTGGCCATGCTGCTGCTCTCTGCCATCATCGTCTTCACGGGCACTTTCGCCTCCTGGCAACTCAAACCCCTCACCAAGGAATATTTCCTCTGGTTCACCCTGCTCAGCCTCGGTGTGTTCGGCTTCTTCATCTCGGTCGACATGTTCGCCATGTTCATGTTCTACGAGATAGCCCTCATCCCCATGTACCTCCTCATCGGCGTGTGGGGTAGCGGCAAGAAGGAGTATGCTGCCATGAAGCTGACCCTCATGCTCATGGGCGGTTCGGCCTTCCTCATGTGCGGCATCTTCGGCATCTTCTACGGGGCCGGCGGCCAGACGATGAACATTGTGGAAATCGCCAACCACACGGGCGGTGCCCACGCCATCGACTTCGGCCAGCAGTGCATCTGGTTCCCCCTGACCTTCATCGGTTTCGGCGTGCTCGGTGCCCTCTTCCCCTTCCACACCTGGAGCCCCGACGGCCACGCCTCCGCGCCGACCGCCGTGTCCATGCTCCACGCCGGTGTGCTCATGAAGCTCGGTGGCTACGGCTGCTTCCGCATCGCCATGTACCTCATGCCCGAAGCCACCCACGAGCTCGGCTGGATTTTCCTCATCCTCACGGGCATCTCCGTGGTCTACGGTGCCTTCTCCGCCTGCGTGCAGACCGACCTCAAGTACATCAACGCCTACAGCTCCGTGTCGCACTGCGGCCTCGTGCTGTTCGCCATCCTGATGCTCAACCAGACGTCCTGCACCGGTGCTGTGCTCCAGATGCTCAGCCACGGCTTGATGACGGCCCTCTTCTTTGCCCTCATCGGTATGATCTACGGCCGCACCCACACCCGCGACATCCGCGAGCTGAACGGCCTCATGCGCATCATGCCCTTCCTCTCCGTGGGCTACATCCTGGCCGGTCTGGCCAACCTCGGCCTGCCGGGCTTCAGCGGCTTCATTGCTGAAATGACCATCTTCGTGGGCTCCTTCCAGAATGCCGACACCTTCCACCGCGTGCTCACCATCGCAGCCTGCTGCAGCATCGTCATCACGGCGGTCTACATCCTCCGCGTGGTCGGCAAGATTCTCTACGGCACCTGCACCAACGAGCACCACCTCCAGCTCACCGACGCCACCTGGGACGAGCGCTTCTCCGTCATCTGCCTCATCCTCGCCGTGGCTGCCCTCGGTATGGCTCCGCTCTGGGTGAGCGACATGATCAACACCGGCGTTGCCCCCATCGTGGACCACATCCACGCCTCGGGACAGGCAGTGTCGTCGTGCAATCCCTTTAACTAACAACTCCCCAACTCTCAAGTCTCAATATGGATTATTCACAATTTCTTTATATGCACGCAGAGTTGTCGCTTCTGGCAGTGATTCTCGTCCTGTTCGTGGCCGACCTCGTGATGTGTCCTGACAAAAAGAGCGGGAAAGGAGTTTACAATACCTGCCTGCCCGTTGTCCTGCTCACGCTTCACACCGTGCTCAACTTCCTTCCCTGCGCCGACAGCGTGAGCTGCGAGGCCTTCGGGGGAATGTATGTCTACACGCCCATGATGACCGTGATGAAAACCGTGCTCAACGTGGGCACGCTCATCGTCTGCCTTATGGCCCACAAGTGGCTCAGCCGCGAAGAGAACCTCGTGAAGCAGGGCGAGTTCTACCTCCTTGTCCTCTTCACCCTGCTGGGCATGTACTTCATGATTTCCAGCGGCCACTTCCTGATGTTCTTCATCGGCCTCGAGCTCGCTTCCGTGCCCATGACCGCCCTCGTGGCCTTCGACAAGAAGCGCCGCGAGAGTGCCGAGGCCGGTGCCAAGTTCATCCTGCTGGCCCTCTTCTCGAGTGCGCTCCTGCTCTACGGCATCAGCCTCGTCTACGGTGCTTCGGGCACGCTCTACTTCGACGAAATCGGCGCGCAGCTCGACGGCTCGCTGCTCAGCATCTTCGGCCTCGTGCTCTTCATCACGGGCCTGGGCTTCAAGATTTCGCTCGTGCCCTTCCACCTCTGGACCGCCGACACCTACGAGGGCGCGCCCACCGTGGTCACCGGTTTCCTGAGCGTCATCTCCAAGGGTGCCGCCGCCTTCGTGCTCCTCTCCATCCTCATGAAGTGTTTCGCCCAGAGCGAACTCTTCTACAGCTGGAACACGGGCATGTACTGGATCATCGTGGCCTCCATCACGGTGGCTAACCTCTTCGCCATCCGCCAGAACAACCTGAAGCGCTTCATGGCCTTCTCCGCCATCTCCCAGGCCGGCTACCTCGTGCTCGCCATCATGGACGGCACGGCCCAGGGCATGACCGCACTGGTCTTCTACCTCCTGGTATACATGGTCAGCAACCTCGGCGCCTTTGCCGTGATGACGACCGTGGAGGAGAACAGCGGCAAAATCCTCATCAGCGACTACGACGGCCTTTACCAGACCAACCCGAAGCTCGCCTTCCTGATGACGCTCTGCCTCTTCTCACTGGCAGGTATCCCGCCCTTCGCCGGCTTCTTCAGCAAGTTCTTCGTGTTCATGGCGGCCTTCAAGGCAGGCTATCCCCTGCTCGTCTTCATCGCCTTGGTGAACACCGTCATCTCGCTCTACTACTACCTCCTCATCGTGAAGGCCATGTACATCAAGCAGAGCGACAGCCCCATCGCCTCCTTCCGCAGCGATGCCTACACCCGTCTCGCCCTCGTGCTGAGCATCCTCGGTGTCATCGT